>NZ_JBDGQZ010000015.1:37899-71005 GCF_042218505.1 Halobellus sp. | reverse complement strand
TTCACCGTACCCCGGCGGCGTCTCGGTGTGTGCGAGCCGGAGACGCGAGAGCGATGTCGCGCGGGTGATCTCGTACCCATAGATAGCGAGCCCCAACATCGCAATCGAGACGGCGGCGATACCAAGGAGGCGAGAGGGGACGATGAGCACCGCAATGAGGATCGACCCCGAAAAGAACAGCGTCAGGGCGTGATCGATCGTGAAGTTCGGCTCGAACCGCACGCTGGCGTAGTCCACGAGCGCAAGCGGCAACAGCCCCAGAAATGCCATATTCACCCCGGAGAATCCGTAGCCGACGAGCGGTCGGAGGACGATGGCATTGAGGCTCGACAGCACGAACGGAAGCACAGCAAGGAATACGACGAAGGCGATGCGGAACCGGTCGGCTTCGTCCGCGAGGAGGTAGCAGAGATACGCAGTCGGTGCCAGAACGAGATAGACCAGGAGGTTCGTCAGGAAGTGTTCGAGAGAGAGGTGGACGAAGTTCGAGACGTAGGCGTCGACGATGGTCGGCTCCGCATACGAGAGCGCGAACGACTGCCGGATCGGCCGCGGGAGAGCGAACAGAGCCACGAGCGCAACCGGGACAGCCGCGACGAGCAGCACGTCGACTGCCCGGGCACGTGCCCGGACCGCCTTCCCGAATGATTCCATCGCCTCCGGATTAGACCACGTGTCTGAAAGTGGTACCGGAGCCGACTGGCGAGAGCGACCGACGGCCACGGCGCGCCGAAATAGTGACCGCGCATCCACGAAACCCGCCACACCGACGGCAACCGATAAGTGCCCCGCGGCCGCCCGTCAGGGTATGCTTGACGAGTTGCTCGGCCGGGCGGAACTCAAAGCCCGGATCGAGGAACTGGAGGAGGAGAAGCGCCACCTGGAGCGGCGCGCAGAGGCAGAAGAAGAGCGCCGCTCGGAGGCGGCCAAGAAGCGTCAGGAGGCCGAGGCCGAGGTGAACCGGCTGGAAGACCGGATCGAGGGACTCGAAGAGCGCGTCGAGCGACTCTCGGCCGAGGACGAGACGGAGGTCTCGTTCCGCCGCACCGAAGCAGTCAGCGGGCCCCGTCGTGACGAGGTTCTCGACCGCCTCCGATCCGTCGAGACCGGGCCCGAGGGTGCGCTGACGGCGATGGTCACGGAGTCGGTCCCCGGATCGCTCGTCGAGGAACTCGGTCAGCGGTCGGCGCTCGTCCGGCGGGCCGCGCCGTGCCTGGTCTGTGTCGACGACGCCGGCCTCGTCGCCGCGGCACTGACGCCCCCCACGCCGCCGGCTCCGTTCGCGGAGTGGGGCGAGTCCTTCCGCCTCGACCCGTCGTGGTTCGTTCCCATCGCGCCCGTGTGGGTCGCGCTAGTGCGCTCTGATCTGTTCGCGCTCGGGATCTACGACGGAAGCGAAATCACACTCGTCGACGACGTCGAGTCCGACGTAATGGGCGCGCACTCGAAGGGCGGCTTCTCACAGGCCCGCTTCGAGCGACGGCGCGACCAGCAGGTCGACGACCACCTCGACCGGGCGCGAGACGTGCTGAAGGCGCATCTTGACGCCGACCCGGCCGAATCCGGGGTCGCTCCGAGACCCGACGCAAGCGTGATCGTCCTCGGTGAGGAGACCGTTCTCGGTCGGTTTACCGATCTCGCGGATCGGACAGCCGCGGTCGACGCCACCGGCGACCCGGATAGTGCGCTCCGCGACGCCATCCGAGAGTTCTGGACAGTCCGGCTGTCGCTGCTGTGAGCGATGGCGGTGAAGCGCCGATGAGTGCCCCGACGGCGGTCGGATCACGACAGTTAACACACCGGTCGTCCTCAACCCGAGTATGACTGCAGACGCACAAGGCGACGAACGGGTCGTCGTCCTCGCTCACGAGAAGTTCCCCGAACGCGCGAAGACGGCGACAGGCGTTCTCAAGTACGCCGACTACGACGTCGTCGCTGTCCTCGACCGCGACCACGCCGGCACCACGACGACCGAGCACCGCGCGGATCTGCCGGCGGTCCCGATTGTCGAGTCGATGGCCGACGCTCCCGCAGCCGATACGCTGTTGATCGGGATCTCGCCCATCGGCGGCGACTTCGACGACTCCTGGCGGCCGGACGTCCGGACCGCAATCGAGCGCGGGTGCGACGTCGTCGCAGGACTCCACTCCTTCCTCACAGCGGACCCGGAGTTCGCCGCGCTCGCGGCCGAACACAACGTGGACCTGAGAGACGTGCGGGAGCCGCCGGCGGATCTGACGGTCGCCTCGGGTGCGAGCGCCGACGTCGACGCCGAAGTGGTCCTGACGGTCGGCACGGACTGTTCGGTCGGAAAGATGACCGTTGCGCTCGAGCTGCTCGAGGCCGCCCGCGAACGCGGCGTTGACGCCGGCTTCGTTCCCACAGGACAGACGGGGATTATGATCGCCGGCTGGGGGAATCCGATCGACCGGGTCATCGCCGATTTCACCGCCGGCGCGGTCGAGGAGATGCTCGTCGCCGTCGGCGACGAATACGACGTCCTGTTCGTCGAGGGCCAGGGGAGCATCGTTCACCCGGCGTACTCGGCTGTCACCTGCGGGATCCTCCACGGCGCGATGCCGGACGCGATGGTACTCTGTCACACCGCGGGACGAGAGGCCATCCACGGCTACGAATCGTTCGATCTTCCCCCGATCGAAGAGTATGTCACCCTCTACGAGCAACTGGCCGCGCCGGTCCACGGGAGCGAGGTCGTCGCGGGCGCACTGAACACCTCGGCCGTCGAAAGCGACAAGTCGGCCCGGGCCGCCGTCGAGGAGTACACCGACGCGCTGGCGGCCCCCGCGACCGACCCCGTCAGATTCGACGCCGACGCGGTCCTGGATCCGATCCTCGACGATGAGTACTAAATATGCCAACGCTCACCACAAATTTCGAGCGGGTTACACTTCCGCTCGCAGACGAGTTCACCATCGCTCGCGGGACACAGACCGACGCGGAGAACGTCGTCGTCAGGATCACCGACGGGGAGGGGCGAACGGGCGTCGGGGCCGCCGCGCCAGCGACGCACTACGGCGAGACGGTCGAGACGGTCGAAGCCGTCCTTCCCGACCTGCTGGAGGTGGTCGAGTCCGTCGGCGACCCGCACGCGAGCCAGCGGATCGAACGGGCGTGCCGTGCCGTCGTCGGCGATAATCCTGCGGCGCACGCCGCCGTCGACGTCGCACTCGCTGATCTCGCAGCCACGCGTCTGGGGGTCCCGCTGTACCGCCAGTGGGGACTCGACTCGGCCCGCACGCCGAAAACGTCGTACACGATCGGACTCGACGACACTGAGCGGATGCGCGAGAAGACCCAAGAGGCGGTGGCGGCGGGCTACGACGTGTTGAAAGTGAAACTCGGAACGGAACGGGACGCCGAGATCGTCGCCGCCGTTCGCGAGGCAGCCCCCGAGGCCCGACTTAGGGTCGACGCCAACGAGGCGTGGACGCCGCGGGAAGCCGTCGAGACCATCGGCGAACTGGTGGCACAGGACGTCGAGTTCGTCGAGCAACCCGTCCCAGCGGACGACCCCGAAGGTCTCCAGTTCGTCTACGGCCGCGCCGCGCTTCCGATTGCGGCCGACGAGTCCTGCGTGCGGCTCCCGGACGTGCCCGCTGTCGCGGACCGCGTCGACATCGTGAATCTGAAACTGATGAAGTGCGGGAGCCTGCGGGAGGCGACGCAGATGATCCACGCCGCCCGAGCGCACGGGCTGGAGGTGATGCTCGGGTGTATGATCGAGACGAACGCGTCCATCGCCGCGGCCTGTCACCTCGCGCCGCTGGTCGATTACGCGGACCTCGACGGGGCACTCCTGCTGGAAGCCGACGAGTTCGCCGGCGTCCCGACGACGGGAAGCGAGATCTGTCTCGACGAACTCGCCGCGGACGGACGCACTGGCACCGGCGCCAGACAGATCTGAGTCGAGAGCCCCCGCGCCGGACGTAAGTTTATATACGAACCTGGGACCAGCAGTGATGTGACGTGACATTCGCCCCGCGCCGTACTGCAGTCGTTCGGCACACCGGCGCGGGCCGCCCGGAAGAGTGCCGACTGGTCGCCACAACAGACCGATAGGCGCGATTGCAACGCTTTGCTCACTACTCCGCACGACTACGTTCGATCGGCTGTGCAATCGGGTGCAACCGCTGCTATAGCACACACAGGCTTAACAGCGCGCGCCGAATACATAGCTGTAGATGCCCAAAGTCACGCTCATCGGAGACCGGCTTGCGTCCACGGGGACCGAGTTCGTCTACGAGGGCGAGTCCGCGGCGTGTGAGGGCTGTCCGTACCGCCAGCAGTGCCTCAATCTCACCGAGGGCGTTCGCTACGAGGTGACCGAGGTCCGAGAGAGCGGCCAGTTACTCGACTGCGCCGTTCACGACACGGGCGTTCGCGCGGTGGAGGTCGAGCCCGCCTCGATCGCCGCAAACGTGGCCTCGAAGGGTGCATACGCCGGCAGTAAAGTGTCGCTTCCCGGCCCCTGTCCGCACACGGAGTGTCCGAGCCACCAGTACTGCGTCCCGGACGGTGTCGACTTCGACTCGGAGTACCGGATCGACGACGTGCAGGGCGACCCGCCGCACGAATTCTGTTATCTGGACCGGGAGCTGACGCTCGTGGAACTCGCACCGCCGGAGTCGACGGAGTAAGGCCTCACGCGAGCGTTCCGAGTCGGTCGGCCGCGTACCCGTACACGTCCTCGTAGCCGTTCGCAGAGAGCAGCACAGGATAGAACTCGCTCTCGGCGTTGAACGCCTCACCGTCGGCGGCGGCGACGGGGTCACCGGGTGCGACCCGCTGGAAGTTGTCGACGAAGACGCGGTAGTCCTCGGCGGGCCCCTTCGGGATCTGATCCAGCAGGCGGAAGACCGTCACTTCGTCCCCATCGCGGCGGTGCAGCGACAGCGGCGGTTCGACGTCGCCCTCGATCGGCGCGGGGAGGACGCCCGTCGCAGAGAGGAACGCGCGAACGATCCAGTAGGCGTTGGCCGCCGCCTCGTCGCTGCGCTGGAGGCCGCACTCGACTTCCACAGTGTGGGGATGATCGATGAGTCGGCCCACGGCGAACGGTCCCGTCTCGACGAGGTACTCGATCGGCAGATACGGGCAAACGGATCGAGCGATGGCGTCGACCTCCTCAATGAGCGCGAACGGTTCGGCGTACGACTGCGTCGAGTGGAGCGAGAGCACAGTCTTTCCGCGGAGTTCGCGGGCGAGATTGTACGCGAGTCGTCCTTCGTGCGTGTCGGCGCTCGGATCGCCCGGGAACGACCGGTTGAGATCCGTATCGAGGTAGCGGACGCCCGCTTCGAGCGCCTCTTCGTTCGCGATCACCAGTTTCACTGGTCGCTCGACGCTCGGATTCTCGGCGCGGAAGCGTTCGATCGCGCGCTCACCGCAGGGCTCGTCTCCGTGGATCGATCCGACGACAGCGACCTCGGGTGTCCCCTCCCCGAGTTCGTAGATTCGCATCACGTCCTGACAGGAGGCGGAGAGTCAAATCTCTTTGTTTGTGGACCGCGAAGAGTCACGCGTGACCGACCACACCCGTGACGACACTGTCGGCCCCCCGACGTTCGGCTCACCGACGGGCTGGGATCCAGAGCGCCTCGCCTCGAACGGGTGGGAGCACGGAACGCTCCGCCGAGCGACGGTTCACGGCGTCAGGCTCTATAACTCGAAAGCCTACCACGAATCTCACGACTGCTTCGAGCACGAGTGGTACAACTACGGTTCGGGGACGACCGAGAGCGCGTTCCTCCACGGGATGGTCCAGGTGGCTGCGGGCGCGTACAAACACGTCGACTTCGGGAACGACGACGGGATGCGCTCGCTGTTTCGGACCGCGTTGCAGTATCTCCGCGGCGTCCCCGACGACTACTACGGCGTCGACGTCGCGGAGGTCAGATCGACGCTCGACGCCGCGTTGGCCGATCCAACCGCTCTCAACGACTGGCGGATCGAAATCGACGGTGAGCGGCCCGACGCCGACGAACTCGACTACGAGTACGCCGAGCGGATCGACTGAACCGACTACGCCTCGCTCGCCCGCGCGAGTTCCTCGTAAGCGGCCCAGGAAGGATCGACGTCGGGGTGGTCGATCGGCTCCCCGTCGACGACGACGGTCCCACGTTCATCCGCTTTGGCCGGCGACTGCACCGTTCCAGCGACGCCAACGGGGACTCCCTCGGCTTCCAGCGCGTCGACGACGGCCGAGGTCTGATCGGGATCGACGGCGAGCACCAGGGTGCCACCGGTCGTCGCCGTCCAGGGGTCGATGCCGAGCACTTCGCACGTCCGGCTGACGCCCGGGCGGACGGGAATCTCCCCGGTTTGGAGGTCTAGACGGACGCCGGCCCCGGTTGCCACCTCGACGAACGCCCCGAAGAGGCCACACTCCGTCGCGTCGTGCATCGCGGTGACCCCGCCGACTGCGGCCGCCGTCATCGCCTCGCGGACGCAGGCGGCCTCGTCCAGGCGCGCCTGCGCGGCGGCGAGCGTGTCGGCGTCGAAGTCGAACTGGTCGGGGAAGAGCGTTGTGAGGAGCCCAGTCGTCTCCACGGCCGGGCCCTTCGTGACGAGGACGTCGTCGCCGATCCGCGCCCCGTCGGGGCGGATCACGTCGTCTCGCGGACCAACCGCGAGCGCGGTCGCACCGCCGATCCACGGGAACGAACACTCCGCGTAGCGAGCGGTGTGGCCCGTCACAATCGAAATTCCGAGGTCGTCCGCCTCAGAGTGGATCGTCCCCCAGAGCGTCGCGAATTCCTCGTCTGTGAACTCCGGAGGTAGCGTGAACGAAATCGCCAGATGCGACGGGGTGAGACCCGAGACAGCGACGTCGGCGAGGACGAAATCGAGGGCGAACCGGCCGGCGCGCTCGAAGCCCAGGTCCGGGATGACCGAGACCGGATCGGTCGCGATCGCGACAGCCGTGCCGTCGAGGTCGATGAGTCCGAAGTCGACGCCGTGCGTGGGACCGATCGCGACGTCGTCGCGGTCGCGACCCAGTCGCGGAAAGACGTACTGATCGAGGAAGTCGCGATCGACCTTGCCGAGATCAGCCATATCTGCGACTCGACTCGCGCCGGTTTGAACGTGGCGCTATCGACGGTGTCGTTTCGTTGGAACTCGACGCGAATCGGCTGGAGGCGAGAAGTGGCGGTCGGTCGTGGGGCGGGGGGAACCTCCGACCGACCGGCTCACGAAGAGACGCGAGCGACGTCCGGCGGAGCTCATCCCGCGGGCCGTTTCCCACTCGCGTCATCTGAGGGTTTTCGAGAGTCGTACAAGTAACTCGCTAAGTGTACTCCTGAGGGATATATAGATGCGCAACGGCGGGTGTCATCACTCGTCGGTGTCGACCGACAACTGGTCCACAACCGAACTGTCCGTCGATTCGCGCTCCCAGGTTCGTGCGGACGATCCCTCGATCTCGGCGCGGATCTTCTCTTCGAGGAGACTCACCGCCACGTTGTTGGCTCCCTCCGGGACGATGAGATCGGCGTGCTTCTTCGTCGGTTCGACGAACTGCTCGTGCATCGGCTTCACCGTCGAGAGGTACTGTTCGATGACGCCTTCGAGATCCCGACCGCGTTCGATCACGTCGCGCTGGATGCGCCGCAGGATGCGGACGTCGGCGTCGGTTTCGACGTAGAGCCGCAGATCCATCATCTCGTTGACCTCCTCGTCGTAGAGCGCGAGAATACCCTCCAGAACGATGACGTCCGTGGGTTCGACGCACTCTGGTCGGTCGCTCCGGTTGTGCCGCTCGAAGTCGTAGACGGGCATCTCGATCGGTTGGCCCTCCAGGAGCGTCGAGAGTTGCGTTCTGAGGAGTTCCCACTCGAACGCCGAGGGGTGGTCGTAGTTGACCTGTTCGCGCTCCTCGAACGCCAGGTGACTCAGGTCCTCGTAGTAGTTGTCCAGCGGAATCCGCGTGACCGCGTTACCGACACCCTCGGTGACGAGGCGGGCCACCGTCGTTTTGCCTGCGCCGGTCCCGCCGGCGATTCCGATGACGAACGAGGGGATAGTCATATGTTGATTCGGGAGCGCGCGAGCGCTTGAGACTGTCGAAGGCTCGACGCTCACGTGTGCGCTCGTGGTGGGGCACCGGCTCTTAGAGCAGAAGTGGTGCCAGCCCCGGTGTGATTAGGCCGTCGTTCCGCAGCGGTCCCCAGTCTCTCGTGATCAAACAGTATATATACACGACCGTCCAGCAGTGCGACGGATACATTTATACGGGGGAGACACATTTCGGCCAATATGGCACGTGATATCGTACGGCGTGACTTTATCAAAGGCATTGGTGCAGCAGGCGGACTCGGAGTGACGGGACTGGCCGGTTGTATCGGAAGTTCTGGAAATGGTGGTGAAAGCACCGAGACGTCCACTGGTACCTCGGGCGATATGACAACCACGGCCTCCGGTGGTGCCAGCGGCGATGGCCCGGCCGGCCTCGTCGTCATCGGCTACCCCGAGAGCGGGATCCAACTGTTCCGCGACTACTACAGTATGTCGGACGGCAGCGAGGAGATTCTCGTTCCGGACGGGCTTCGCGACGGGGCACTCCCCGGACAGGTCGGCAACTCGATGTCGAACGTGACTGGCACCGCGCCCGCAGCAGGCGGGCCGAACCAGGAAGCGTTCAATACGCTCTTCCAGGATCAGTATGGTTCCGAACCGGGCGTCTTCACGTCTCAGTCGTACGATTCGGTCGCGATCCAGTTACTCGCAAACGCCGCGGCCGGCCAGAACGACGGCACGGCGGTCCGTGACCAGATGCGTCGGATCGCGAATCCGACCGGAATGACCGTCACGCCGAACAACCTCGTCGCGGGGGTCGAAGCGGCCGCCAACGGTGACGACGTGAACTACCAGGGGGCGTCGTCGGCGACGAACTTCGACCAGAACGGGGATCCGGCGACGGCGGCGTACTCGATCTGGGAGTTCGCCGAGGGCGGTACCTCCCAACTCGAGGTCCAGAACTTCGAGGGAGCTAACCCGAAGGGCGCAGGTCCCGCCGCGGACAGCGGTCCCGGCGGCACCGACCGCGAGATGAGTGTGGGGATCCTGCTCCCCGAAACCGGGGGGCTCGCCTCCGTCGGCGGACCGATGATCCAGGCGGCGCAACTGCCCGCGATGCAGGTCAACAACGCCAACCCCGCTGGACTCTCGGTCAACGCGCAGGTCGAGGACACACAGACCTCACCGAGTGCCGGTACTTCCGCTGCGGAGTCGCTCGTCAGCGCTGGCGTTCCCAGCGTCTGTGGGTCGGCGTCCTCCGGCGTCAACGTCCCGGTCTCCCAGCAGGTGTTCATCCCTAACGAAGTCGTTGGCTGCTCGCCGTCCTCGACGGCGCTGTCGGTGACGAATCTGGACGACAACGACTACATCTTCCGGACGGCGCCCTCCGACCGACTGCAGGGTCGCGTGATGGCGCAAGTGATGTCCGAACGTCTCGGAGTCAGTACAGTTTCGACCCTATACGTCAACAACGACTACGGGCAGCAACTGTCTGACCGGTTCAGCACGGTCTTCGCCGAAACGTTCGGCGGCGAGGTCTACCACAAGGTCGGCTTCAACAAAGGCGCGTCGTCCTACACCTCCGCGCTCGAAACGGCCCTCTCACCTCCCGACAACTGAGCGGGAGTCAGGGTCCGAGTTACTATTTTTTTGATCGGTGCAACGGTTCAGAGCGACGGCGTCAGGTCGACGAGTGAGACCAGCAGGATACTCTCCGTATCGACCGAGCGGTCGGTTCGATCGGCGGACATCGCACCTCAGCGACGGCGAGCCTAACGAAGCGGAGTCGCAGTATCAGCCGCCGAGGAAGTCCTGGCGGACCTGCTCGTCGTTCAGCAGCGCGTCGCCCTGGTCCATATACCGATTCTTTCCGTTCGCGAGGACGTAGCCGCGGTCACACCGCCGGAGCGCCTCTTTGGCATTCTGCTCGACCATCAGGATTGCCGTTCCGTCGTCGTTGATTCCGCCGATCCGGTCGAACATATCGTCGACGAGGTCAGGGGCGAGCCCCGCGGATGGCTCGTCCAAGAGAAGCAGTTCGGGTTCCAGCATCAGCGCCCGGCCCATCGCGAGCATCTGCCGCTGGCCGCCGGACATCGTTCCGGCCTTCTGCGACTCTCGCTCCTCGAGAATCGGGAAGCGATTGAACACGTCGTCCAGAGCGTCCTGTGGCACTTCGTCGAGGATGTATGCCCCCATTTCGAGGTTCTCGCGGACGGTCAGCGACGAAAAGATGTTGTTGTTCTGTGGGACGTACCCGATTCCTTCGTGGATGATGTCTTCGGGTCGAAGTCCGGTGATGTCCGCTCCCTGGAACGTGATGGTCCCACCCATCAGGTTGGTGAGTCCGAAGACGGATTTCATCACGGTGGACTTACCGGCCCCGTTCGGACCGACGATGGTGACGTACTCACCGTCGCCGACGTCAAGGTCGACGTCGGTGAGGATCTGGAGGTCACCGTACCCGGCGTCGAGGCTGCGGACCTGAAGCAGCGCGTCGGATTCACGGTCCGGAACGGTCTGCTGAGAGACCCCTGCGGCGTCCGAACCGCCGCTGACGCTGGCGCTGTCGGCAGCGATGTCGGAGTCGGCGTCGGCGCTCATACGTTCCCTCCGAGGTAGGCCTCGATAACCTCTTCGTTCGCCTGGATCTCGTCGGGGGTGCCCTCGGTCAGGACCCGCCCTTGATGGAGAACGATCACTCGCTCACAGTTCTCCATAATGAGGTCCATATCGTGTTCGACGAGCAGGAACGTGTAGCCCTGCTCGCGGAGTTCGTGAATGTGGTCGAGGAGCCGACGTTCGAGCGAGGGGTTGACGCCCGCGAACGGCTCGTCTAAGAGCAACATATCCGGATCGGTGAGCAGCGCGCGAGCGAGTTCGAGGAGCTTGCGCTGCCCGCCGGAGAGGTTGCCGGCGTACTCCTCGGCGATGTGGTCGATCTCGAAGAACTCGAGCACGTTCCAGACCCGTTCGAGCAGTTCCGACTCCTGTTGGATCACGTTGCCGCGGAACCCGGGCGTGACCGAGCGCCACAGCGTCTCGCCGCGCTGGAACTTCGGCGCCAGCATCATATTCTCGAGGACCGTCATCTCCTGAAGTTCGCGGGCGATCTGGAACGTCCGGACGAGGCCACGGTTCGCGATCGCGTGGGGCGTCTCACCGGTGATCTCCTCGCCGTCGAACGTCACCGATCCGGCGTCGGGCCGGAGCATACCGGTAATGAGGTTGAACGTCGTCGACTTCCCCGCGCCGTTTGGACCGATGAGCCCGGTTAGGCTCCCACGTTCGACCCGGAAGGAGGCGTCGTCGACGGCGGTCAGCCCGCCGAACGTCTTCCGGAGGTTGTCGACTTCCAGGGGGTACGCTTCGCCGACGCTCGGGCCACTCGTCCCCAGATCCAGTTCACCCGGTTCGGCTTCGACCGAACTGGGTGCGCCGGCTGCATCCGACACCTCCTCCGCGTCGAGCTCTTCGCTCGTATCCGGAGTCGCATCACTCATCGGTCTCACCTCCGTCGGTCTCGGCGGTCGTCTCGCGGGCCCGGGAGGACGTCAGCGCGATCCCGGACGCCGTCTCCTTGCGGTGCCCGAGCATCCCCTCGGGGCGGTTGTGCATCAACCAGACGAGGACCAGACCCATAAACACGAGCTGGAGCTGCCGGATGCTGTCGATCGTATAGAACAGTAGCGGCGCGGGGTTGAGATTGGAGATAAGCGGCGCGATGGCCGGGCCGAATCCGGACGGCGCGCTCGCGTTCGGGAGGACCGTATCGACGAGATTCTTCAGGTATCGCGGGCCCTGATACAGCAGCGCGGCGAAAACCGCGCCGCCCAGGACGCTCCCCGTATTCGAGCCGGCACCGCCGATGATGAGCGCGATCCAGACGAAGAACGTGAGCCGCGGTCGGAAGGTGTTGGGAGTGACCGCACCGCTCCGCATAAACCAGAGGACTCCGGCGAGCCCCATCAGCGCGCAACCGAGCATAAACGCCTTGATCTTGAAGCGGTTGGTATTCTTCCCGAGTGAGTTCGCGACGTCTTCGTCCTCTCTGATGGCCTTGAGGACGCGACCGAACGGCGATTCCCCCGTCCGCTTCAACAACCAGTAGTAGATGGCGACGAAGATCAGAAGGACCACGCCGTAGACGAGGCCGTCGACGACCGGTTTGGGGTTGTTCGGTATGATCACCTCGAACGCGCTCACGAATCCCAAGTACGAATCTCCAAGGCCGAAGAAGTCGAAGAACGCCATCAGCGGGTCGGTGTAGTTGAGGATCACCCCGGACCCGCCGCCGAACCCGACTCGTTCGCCGAACAGTTGAAACTGCGCCAGTTCGCCGGAGAGAAACGAAAACCGAACGATTTCGGACATCGCGATCGTGACGATAGCGAGATAGTCCGCGCGTAACCGGAGCGCCGGTAGGGCGACGATCAGCCCCAGGACCGCCGCAGCCACCATCCCGGCGAGCATCCCGACGACGATGGGCAGACCGAGACCGCCGACCTGTGACGCGCCGCCCGGTTGGTACAGCGGCTTCGACACCAGTGCCATTACGTAGATCCCGACCGACATAAAGCCCACAATGCCGATATTGAACAGTCCGGTGTACCCCCAGTGGAGGTTGAGCGCGAGCGCGAGCATCGCGAAGACCGCGATGTAGAACGTCAGGACTGCAATCGTGTTGAGTTGGCCGCGAGCGGAGTATCCCAGGCCGATACCGACGAGAACGTACGTGATGTAGATGACGACGAGCGACGCCAAGATGAGTCCGGTATCGCCGCCCGGGACTCGAGCGGAGATGTCCTCACGGACGCTCATGCTGTCGACCTCCCGGAGAAGATTCCTTCAGGCTTCACCAGCAGGAGCACGATCATCACGAAGAACGCCGCCGCCCGAGAGAACGTCGAGGGGATCCAAATCACCGACAGCGACGCCGTCAACCCGATTGCGAGTCCGCCGACGATCGCCCCGTAGATCGAGCCGATGCCGCCGAGAATGACCGCTGCAAAGATCAGCAGCAGGAGCAGCCACCCGTCGTTGAACCCGAGCGTGCCCTTCCAGAGGACAAACATATAGCCCGCGATCCCAGTCAGACCGCCGCCGATAATCCACACCGCGCGGACGACGCGTTCGGTCGGGATGCCGGTGATCTGGGCGAGGTCCTCGTTGTCGGCCATCGCGCGCATCGCCTTCCCGAGTTTCGTCAGCTGCAGGAGGAAGTGAACCCCGAGCATCAGTCCGCCGGCCACGACGGCGAGCGCGATGTCGTGGGCGCTCACCCGGACGACCCCGTCGAGGAAGTACAGCGGGATCGACAGCGGCTGGTTGGTCGTCCCGCGGACGCTCGAACCGAAGACGAAGAGTATCAGATACCGGAGCGCGAACGCGATGCCGACGCTCGTGATGAGCAGCGAGATCCCGTCCGCATCGCGGATCGGCTTGAACACTGTCCGGTCTATGAGCAACGCCAAAAGGACGGTCGCGACGCCAGCGACGACGATGCCGGCGACGATCGCCAGCGGCGCTCCGGTGACGTTGATCCCGAGTGTGCCACCGAAGACTGACCCGCCGGCACCGACGAGCAGCAGTGCGCCAACGTCGGCGCGGCCCAGTCCGGCGACCAGATAGGTCGTTGCCCACCCCGAGAACGCGCCCGCGGTGATGTAATCACCGTGCGCGAAGTTTGCGAAGTTCAGAATGCTGTACGTCATAGAGAGCCCGATGCCCGCGAGACCGATCACTAAGCCGCGCATCAGACCATCCCAGACGAGCGACGCGACGCCACTCAGTGACTGCGCCCCGGTCACGAGGCTTACGAGCAGGTCGAACAGCAGCACGGCGCCGATGAGTCCCACAAGAACAGAGCCGGGCCGTGTAATCGCGAACTCGCGCCCGCGTGTGTATGTTTCGCTGATCCCCATTGATAACTATCCTCACGATATTTGCCGTTACGAAACGGTGATAAGTCTTTCTTCCCGCGGTTATGATGGCGGATATTCGTAATGAATGGGTTCTATCGAACAGCGTGACAGACTCCGGTCCATCCGCCCGTCACACTGAAACACCGGTTCGTTCAAGCACCCGGCTTCCGTTACCCCATCCGTGGTGGCGAACACGCGCGCCCTCCTCGGTGCGGCAACCGCTGTCGCGAGCATTGCGACCGTCGGGAGCCTCTATTTCAGCCTCGGACTGGGGCTGGTCCCCTGTGATCTCTGTTGGTACCAGCGGATTCTGATGTACCCGCTGGTCGTCGTTATCGGCGTGGCAACGCTGGAAGGCCGCCCCGGGGTCGCGCGAACGGCGCTCCCGCTCTCGGGGGTTGGCCTTGTGGTGGCGGCCTATCACGTCGCGATCCAGATACTCCCGAGCAGCGGCGGTACCTGCTCGGTCGGCGGCGGCTGTTCGTCGATCGTGTATCCGATGCTGAGCGGCTTGTTGACCATCCCACGGCTCTCGCTGGTCGCGTTCGTCCTCGTGAGCGGGCTGACGGCGGCCGCGTGGGTCGGCGACGCTGAAACGATGCTGGGCGGATTGTAAGCGAGCGGGCACTGGGGCCTCTATTAGTGTGTGTCGGATCGCTGCCGAGTTGTATCGGGTCGAGTCGTTGCCGGACGTCCCTGGACCGTCACCTGGCTACGTCGGGTCGTCGCCGGACGTCGTCGGATCGATCATCGGCCGCGGATAGTCGAGGCCCAGTTCGACCCCGTGAGCCGCCTGGTCGTCGGTCGAGAGCGTCCACGGGGCGTGTGCCGTCTCGGGTGGGAGTCCGTCGAGTTCCGGGAGCCAGTGGGTGACGTACGCGGCGTCGGGATCGTACTTTCTGGCCTGTTCGAGTACGTCGAACGCCCGCTGGCGTGAGTCGTTGCCGACGCCCGCGATGTACGCCCAGTTCCCGTAGTTGGACGCGGGGTCGTAATCGACCAGTTGCGTCTCGAAGTGCGCGGCCCCGCGCCGCCAGTCGATGTCGAGGTCGTTGGTCAGAAACGAAGCGACGTTCTGCCGGCCACGATTCGACAGGTACCCCGTCGCGTCGAGTTCGCGCATATTTGCGTCTACGAAAGGGACTCCGGTCTCGCCGACGGTCCACCGTTCGAATTCGTTCGGTTCCCAGCGCCACTCGACGTCTTCGCGGCGTCTGAGCCCACCGGGGGTGAAGAACTGCTCGCCGTGTTGCAGCACCTGGAACTGGAAGAAGTCGCGCCAGCGGAGCTCGAAGCGGAGCCAGTACGTCGAATCGTTGGCGACGCGGTCCTGTTCGTACGACTCGACTTCCTCGTGGACGCGACGCGGCGACAGGCAGCCCTCGTTGAGCCACGGCGAGAACTTCGAGGAGTAGTTCGCGCCGAGGAGTCCATTTCGGGTCTCACGGTACGTCCGGAGGTGATCGCCCTCCCAGAGATACGTCGAGAGTCGGTCGAGCGCGGCGGGTTCCCCGCCCGGAAACGGGTGGACACCGCGCTCGTCCGAGCGCTCCGCATCGGCATCGGGCTCTGCTGATACGTGCGAATCAGTCGTCTCACCGCCGACGATCGTCGTCACCGAGGGAAGGTCGCCCGCATCGAGCGCTGCAGCGTCCACATCGGAATCGTCGGCCGCAGGGAGCGGTGGCACCGACGGACCCGACAGCGTCGCCCGGATTGGGACATCCGCCTCGATACGCTCCTTGAACGGCGTGAACGTGTCGTTCACCTCGGTGTACGGCGTCGGTAGATCGGCGACGTGATGCAACGTGCGCCCCCAAAAGCGGCGCGGAACGACGCCAGCGTCACGAAGGGCTGCGACCGTTTCGGCTCTGATGGCCCGCTCCTCGGGCCCGGGGAGGTCGTGAAAAGTGACCGTCTCGGCGCCGACGGCGGCGGCGAGCTCCGGCAGCACGGTCGCCGGCCGACCCCGACGGATCAGGAGGTTCGAACCGGCGTCGCGGAGGCGACTGCGGAGGTCAGCGAGCGACTCGCGTCGGAAGCGTGCCCGGTGCCGACCGACTTTTCGGTACTGGAACGAATCGCGGCCGCCGTAGGCTTGTTCGCCGGTGCGACGTGGGTCGACGCAGTACACTGGGAGAAGGCGGTCCGCTTCGGCAGCGGCCGCGAGCGCCTCGTTGTCGTGCGTCCGCAGGTCCCGGCGGAACCACACGATGGCGGTCTCAGGCATACCGAAGCAGCGGAGGCCACCCACCTGAGCGTATCGGCCGGTGCAGGAAGACGCGGGCAGGGGTATCGGCCGGTTTGGGAACACGCGGGCGAGCGTATCGGTTCGAGAGCGGGGGGTTTCGACGTGGTCGCGGGTTCGTCCACGCCGAGTTCACTTCTCGGTCCCGCGTTCGAGCAGCGAAGGTTTATATCCAGTACCGCGGCCAGTCCCGCCGTGATCTGACAGCGACCCCGCGCCGAGAAGCGGTTGTCCGGTACGACGGTGCGGGGAACAACGGTACCGGCTGTTCGCCATTTGGTGGCCACGTCGATCCGAACGTGGCATTTAAAAGCGACGCGCACCCGCCGGCGCGCCTCACCCGTCGCGGAGCCGATGCACCAGCGAACTCCGCTGTTCGAGGAGTTGGTAGGACGCAGAGGCAACGAGGAGTCCCGAGACGAACAGGCCGATCGCACCCGGGGCAAACGACTGTAGCAGCGGAGCGCCGAGTATCGACGCCGACAGCGAGAGGATGCCGAGGATACCGAGGCCGAGGTAGTACTCCGCCCACGAGAGGCCGTACCGGGGGACGACTTCCATATAGACCGCTACGTCGTCGGCGTTGTCGTCGAGCGAGACCGTCTTGGCGTCCGGGTCGTACTCGACGATGCTGAGGTCGTCGAGTTTCGGGAGGTGTGTCTGGTGGAGCGAGACGTAGACGCTCTGTCGCACGTTGCGCGGCGGCGGCGACTCGTCGGCCTCGATGCCGCCGATGTGCTCCGAGAGATCTGAGACCGTCTCGTTTCCGTCGACCGAGCGAAGCCGTTCGAGAACCAGGCGTCGCCGGTCGTTTCGGAGGACGTCGTGAATCTCTGACGGGTCTAAGCCTTCGCTCTTCGCGTTCGGCCCGACATCCCCCTCGCTCATTCTACTGTCATATGCGAGGGCGTCCTACGTGAATGTATCCGAAACGAGATACTGGGACGGCGAAAGAACCCGTCGTTCCGGACGGATCAGTCGCTCGGACGGGGACGGGCGACGAACAGCGTCTGAACGATGCTGTAAGGATCGTACACCGACTGGTGGCACTGGCAGTATACGTCGTTTGCGGCGTTGAATTTCGCCGAGCCCTCGTTCTTGTACTGCGGGACGCAACAGAAGTGCGTACACTTGTTGAGCCAGGCAATAAAGCCCTCTTCGGTCGACGCTTCGAGCCACGGGTCCTCCTCGGCCATCTCTATCACCTGTTCGGACTTGATGACCTGGATCGGGATGGTGTCCTCGGCGTCTTCGGAGCGCCAGCGGCCGGTCGCAGGTTTGCCCAGTCCCGGGTCGCCGACCCCGTTGCCCCACTCCTGATAATCCGAGAAGTCGTCGACGTGAAGCCGATCTCCCTCGGAGTACGCTTCACTCTGCCACTCGTAGCCGGGGTTCGATCCCGACCGGAAGTAGTTCTCAGAGTCGTAGCCGGGTTCGATCCCGGCGTAGGACTCGACGCCGCAGAACTGGAACCACTCGGTTGTGTACGTCTCGCCCGACCCTTTGAAGTCCTCCGTCTCTGCGATCTGAACGGAGACCCCGCCCTGTTTCACCGTTTTGACTTCGGGCCAGACGCCCTTGAGATACCCCTCGTCGTCGATCTCGACGGGGATCTGCGGCATCCCGCGGGGCGCGGGACCCGCGACGTTCTCGATGGCATACGCCTGCGTCGACCCGCCACCCGCACCGGAGGACTGTGTTGCGGAGTTGATCGCGGCCGCGCCCGTTGCACCGACGCCGGCCAGTGCCGCGCCGCCGACGACACCCTTAACGAACCGGCGGCGACCCGACTGCGCCGGATACTTGTCGCGCTCGCTCATACGAGGAACTTCGACCCGCCGGTAAAAAGGATGACGAAACTCCGGTTCATCGGCCACGAGACGGGGCGGGCGATCGCCCGATGTGACACTCGCAGGTTTTTACTCAGTGTAGGGTATATCGCTCGGTATGGATTTGCACAGCAGGGACGTCAAGCAGGACGTTCGGGAACTCGGTGCGCTCCTTGGCGACGTATTGGCGGAACAAACGTCTGAAGGGGCCTTCGAGACAGTCGAAGAGATCCGAACGACCGCGATCGACTATCGAAAGGGCGAACAGGAATCCCGCGAAGAACTGGATCAGATCCTCGAAGCACTCTCTCCTGAGGGCGAGAGCGTCGTCGCTCGGGCGTTCACTACCTACTTCGAACTCATCAACCTCGCGGAAGAGCGCGAGCGCGCTCGTGCCGTACGCGAGGGATCGCAGTCTGGCGATCTCGAGGACGGTCTGGTCGCGACGGTAGAGTCGCTGATCGAAGCCGACGCCGACCCCGAGACCGTCCAGCATATTCTCGATGACGTCCTGATCGAACCGACGTTCACAGCGCACCCGACGGAAGCGCGCCGGAAGACCGTGAAGGCGAAACTCCGATCCATCGCGAACCGACTCGAGGAACTCGACGAGCGGCGGGTCACCGACCGAGAGCACGATCAACTGTGGCGGAAGGTGGACGCCGAGGTCACGAGTCTCTGGCAGACCTCGCAGGTCCGCGAGCGCCGTCCCGAACCGCAAGACGAGGCCCGGAACGTCCAGTGGTACATCGAGTCGATCCTGTTCGACGTGGTCGGCGAAGTGTACGCCGAGTTCGAAGACCTGCTGGCTGAGGAGTATCCCAGCGTCGACGTCCCGAAACTGTTCGAGTTCCGCTCGTGGGCCGGCTCGGACCGCGACGGCAACCCCTTCGTCACGCCCGAGGTGACCACCGACACGCTCGAACGACAGCGCGGTGTCGTCCTCGAGAAGTACAGCGATTCACTCAAGCGTCTCTCCGGCGTTCTGAGCCAGGACGGCCGACGAGTCGACGTCGGCGCGGAGTTGGAGCGATCGCTGAAGTCCGACCGGGCGCGGCTCCCGGGCGTCGCAACCGAAGCAGAGGAGCGGTACCCCGGCGAGCCCTACAGACAGAAACTGAAACTGATGCGCGAGCGACTCCGCCGCATCGAGGACGTCCGGCCGGACGGCTACGCGGAAAAGAGCGAGTTCCTCGATGATCTCCAGACTATCGACCGGAGCCTCAGGTCGGTCGGCGCAGACGTCGTCGCCGACGAGTACGTCGAGCCACTCACGCGACAGGTCGACACGTTCGGCTTCACGCTCGCCAACCTCGACCTGCGTGACCACCAGAAGAATCACACTGAGGCCGTCCACGAGGTGCTCGCAAACGAGGGGATCGACTACCGCGGCCGCGACGAAGCGGGGCGGATCGAGGTCCTGACCGAGGGCATCCTCCAGTCCGAACCGGTGATCGACCTCGAGGACCCCGGCGACGTCTCCGAGACGGCCGACCGCGTGCTGCGACGCTTTGAGATGCTCGGGGAGTGGCAGCGGGAGTTCGGCGTCAGCGCCATCGACACCTACTGTATCTCGATGACGGAGGAACCCAGTCACGTCCTCGAAGTCCTCTTCCTCTCGGACCAAGCCGGCGTCGTCTCGCTTCCGGACCACTGCGGCCTCGACATCGTCCCCCTGCTGGAGACCGAGTCCGCACTCAACGGTGCGCGACGGATTATGGGCACGCTCTTCGAGAACGAGGCGTACGGGAAAGCGCTCGCGGCCCGGAACGACACCCAGGAGATTATGCTCGGCTACTCCGACTCCAACAAGGAGAACGGATTCCTGGCCGCGAACTGGGACCTCTACAAGAACCAGCGACGCCTCGCGACGATCTGCGACGACTTCAACGTGAAGATGCGGCTGTTCCACGGCCGCGGCGGGTCGATCTCGCGGGGCGGTGGTCCGATGAACGAGGCGATGCTGGCGCTGCCCAACGAGACCGTCTCGGGGCAGATCAAGTTCACCGAGCAGGGCGAGGCAATCGCTGAAAAGTACGCCAACCCGCAGATCGCCGAGCGCAACCTCGAACAGATGCTGAACGCACAGGTGCGCGCCCGCTATCGCGCCATCCGTGAACCCGTGGAGAACGTGCGCGACGAGTGGATCGAGGCGATGGACGAGATGGCCCCAGCGGCCCGCACGCAGTATCGCGACCTGCTCGAATCCGACGGTTTCGTCACGTACTTCGGCCAGGCGACGCCGATCGGCGTCATCGAGGACCTGAATCTCGGATCGCGGCCGGCCTCGCGTTCCGGCGAGCGAACCGTCGAGGACCTGCGGGCGATCCCGTGGGTGTTCTCCTGGACGCAGTCGCGCTGCATCATCACGGGCTGGTATGCCCTGGGCGGCGGCATCCAGGCGTACCTCGATGCGGGCGGTAGCATCGAGACGCTCCGGGAGATGTACCACGAGTGGCCGTTCTTCCGGACGACTTTAGACAACGCCTCGCTCGCGCTGGCCCGTACGGACTTCGAGATTGCGGAGTACTACGCGGACCTCGCGGACGACGACCTCCGCGAGGAGTTCTTCCCGCATCTGGAAGCAGAGTACGAGCGCGCCCGCGACATCGTCCTCGAAGTGACTGGGCAGGATTCGCTGCTTCGACGGGAGTGGCTCAGCGAGAGCCTCCGTCGGCGCAACCCCTACGTCGACCCCCTGAACGTGTTGCAGACGCACCTGCTGACCAAGACCCACCGGACCGACGAGGAGGAGCAGACCCTGCGGCTGACTGTCAAGGGGATCGCCGCAGGAATGAAAAACACCGGGTGAGCGACGCGTCGCCGTGCGGGCGCGTCGCGTCCGCGGAGCATCGGGTGCCGACTACTGATTCCAGGGCGCAGCGTCGAAATCGACGACGCGATGTCGACGATCGATGGCGTCGAGCGTCGCCATCTCGTCGGCCGTCAGATCGAGATCCAGCGCCGCGTGATTCTCGCGGATGTGTTCGGGTGTGGACGACCGCGGAATCGGGGTGACTCGGTCTTTCGCGTGCAGCCACGCGAGCGACACCTGCGCCGCCGTCACGTCGTGCGCCGCCGCGATGTCGGCGATCTGGGGGACGTCGGCGACCTGATTTCTGGCGATCGGACAGTACGCCACGAGTTGGTGCCCCTCCTCGACGGCCAGCGCGTGGAGGGCAGACTGGGGGAGAAGCGGGTGCATCTCGACCTGGTGTGCCGCCACCGGTGCGTCGAGTCGATCGATGGCTGCCGCCAGTTGATCGGGGCGGAAGTTGCTGAGGCCCACACGCTCGACGAGTCCGTCCTCGACGAGGCGATCGAGCGCTGGGAGTGTCTCCTCGGGATGGTAGGTGTTGATCGGCCAATGGACGTACAGCAGGTCGATCGAGTCGACGCCGAGTCGATCAGCGCTCTCGCGGGCCGTGGCGACGACGTCGTCGGAGCCGAGATTGCCGGTCTCGAGTTTCGTCGCGAGAAGTACTTCGTCGGCGTCGCGGTCAGCGCGTTCCAGCCCACTGGCCACGACCGCCTCGTTGCCGTAGCCCTGCGCGGTGTCGATGTGATCGTAACCGTCGTCGACGGCCGTCGCGACCGCCGTCTCGCACGTCTCCGGGTCGGTCAGATCGTACGTGCCGAGTCCGATCGGTGGGAAGTCCATACCAGGTTGTCGGTCGGGGCCGTCTCCATCCTTTCGATGTCGCGGCTGGGGCCCGCCGGCCGTGTCGGTGCGCCTTTGTCGTCACCGGTCCAATCGGCAGCTATGACAGACGACGGAACCGACCGACTGCTCGTCTACGGCGCGTACGGCTACACCGGCCGGTTGATCGTCGAAGCGGCCGCCGAGCGCGGGTTCGACCCGATCGCCGCAGGGCGAGATCCGGCGCGGACGCGCGGGGTCGCCACCGCTCACGACGTCCCCGCGCGGTCGTTCAAAGTGCGCGGGGCCGAATCGCACCTTGGCGGCGTCGACGCGGTGCTCAACTGCGCCGGACCGTTCAGCGAGACTGCCGACGCGATGGTCGACGCCTGCCTCGCGACCGGGACCGACTATCTTGACATCACCGGCGAACTACCGGTCTTCGAGCGGATCCGTCGCCGCGACAGCGACGCGCAGCGCGAGGGCGTGACGCTCTTGCCGGGCGTCGGCTTCGACGTCGTCCCAACCGACTGTCTGGCGGCGCACCTCCACGACCGCCTGCCCGAGGCGGATCATCTCTCACTGGCGCTCGAAGCCGAGGGCGGCGTTTCACCGGGCACGCTAAAGACCGTCCTCACGGGACTCGGCGACGGGGGAGCGATCCGCCGCGACGGGGTCCTCCGCCACGAGCGAGTCGCCGCGCGGACCCGCGTCGTCGACTTCGGCGACGGACTCCGGCGGGCCGTCTCGATTCCGTGGGGCGACGTCTCGACCGCGTATCACACCACCGGGATTCCGGACATCGAGGTGTACCTCTCGGCTCCGAGCAGCGCGCGCGCGGGAATGAAACTGGCCTCGTATCTCGGTGGCGGACTCGACAGCGAAGCGGTCCAGCGCGGCCTCTCGTGGCTGATCGATCGCTACGTCGACGGTCCCGACACGGAGACGCGGACGTCCGGCGAAGCGCGTGTCTGGGGCGAGGCCCGAACTGGCGACACCCGGGTCGTCTCCCGAATCCGGACGCCCGAGACGTATCATTTCACTGTTGAATCAGCGCTGCTGGTGGCGGAAAAAGTCCTTGCGGACGCTCCCATCGGATACCAGACGCCCGCGTCGGCGTTCGGTCCGGAACTGGTGCTCGAACTCGAGGGCGTCGAACGGGTCGATCTCGAAGCGGGCGAGGTCGTCGAGCACGCGTCGTCACCGGGTGCGACGGTGCCGGCCGAGTGACGGCAACCGGAGAGCGCTGTCCCACGACGGTCTGCGAGACGGTGACCACACGTCGAATTGGACCTCTTATTTGTTCCATTCCGTCACGAATTTTTTCATTTGACGAACGATAGCCCGTGTGCATTCGTCCCAGAGTGTCCGCCGCTCCGAAACGGTTTTGATGCGGCCTCGCACACACTCAGTATGCCGAAGGAACCCGAAACCGGGTACGACCCCTCGTTGGGTCGGAAGTTCATTTTCGTAACAGGTGGGGTGATGTCCGGGCTAGGCAAGGGAATCACCGCGGCCAGCACCGGTCGGCTGCTGTCGAACGCGGGCTTCGACGTGACGGCGGTCAAGATCGATCCGTATCTCAACGTCGACGCCGGGACGATGAACCCCTACCAGCACGGGGAAGTCTACGTCCTCAAAGACGGCGGCGAGGTCGATCTGGATCTGGGGAACTACGAGCGGTTCCTCGGGACGGATATGACCTCCGACCACAACGTCACCACGGGCAAGACCTACCAGCACGTCATCGAGAAGGAACGCGCGGGCGACTACCTGGGCAAGACGGTCCAGATCATCCCGCACATCACCGACGACATCAAACGCCGTATCCGGGAGGCGGCCGAAGAGACCGACGTCTGCATCGTCGAGGTCGGCGGGACCGTCGGCGACATCGAGGGGATGCCCTACCTGGAGGCGCTGCGGCAGTTCGCCCACGAGGAGGACGACGACGACATCCTGTTCACGCACGTCACGCTCGTTCCGTACTCGAAAAACGGCGAGCAGAAGACCAAGCCCACACAGCACTCGGTGAAGGAACTACGTTCGATCGGCCTGCAACCCGACATTCTGGTCGGCCGCTGTGAGGACAAACTCGACATCGAGACGAAAGAGAAGATTGCGCTGTTCTGTGACGTCCACATCGACGCGGTCTTCTCCAACCCCGACGTCGAAGACGTCTACCACGTCCCGCTGATGGTCGAAGAGGAGGGCCTCGACCAGTACGTGATGGACCGCCTCGGTCTCGACGAAGAGGCGCTCCCGCCCGCAGAGCGCGACAACCGCTGGCGCGAACTGGTGACGCGCGACCGCGCCGACGAGGTCGACATCGCCCTCGTCGGGAAGTACGACCTCGAAGACGCGTATATGTCCGTTCACGAGGCGCTGAAGCACGCCGGCATCGAGCGCCAGACCGAGGTGAACGTTCTGTGGGTCGACTCCGACGAGATGCTCGACCGACACGAGAACCGACTGAAGGAAGCCGACGGGGTCGTCGTCCCCGGTGGCTTCGGCTCCCGCGGCATCGAGGGGAAACTAAAGGCAATCGAGTACTGCAGAGCACACAACGTGCCGTTCCTGGGACTCTGTCTGGGCTTCCAGATGGCCGTGGTCGAACACGCCCGCAACGTCCTCGGACACGAGGACGCTCACTCCGCGGAACTCGACCCTGACACCGGTTACCCCGTCATCGACATCCTGCCCGAGCAGTACGAGGTCGAGGAGATGGGCGGAACGATGCGGCTTGGCGCACACGACACGCAGATCGAGTCCGGGTCGCTCGCCGAACACGTCTACGGAGACACCGTCTGTACGGAGCGACATCGGCACCGCTATGAGGTCAACCCCGAGTACATCGGGGAGTTAGAGCGGGGCGCGCTCGACTTCTCCGGGCGGGCCGACAACCGAATGGAGATCGTCGAGCGAACCGATCACCCGTTCTTTTTCGGGACACAGTTCCACCCCGAGTTCCGCTCGCGACCCGACCGCGCGAGTCCGCCGTTCGTCGGCTTCCTCGAGGCCGTTGCCGGAGAGTTGGACGCGCGCGAACTCGCAGATCAGGAGGTGCAAGCCTGATGGTTAACACGATCGAATTCATCGAAGACGCAGTCGAAGAGATCGACGAACAGGTCGGCGACGAGAGCGCCGTCATCGCGCTGTCCGGTGGCGTCGACTCTTCTGTCGCGGCCGCCCTCGCGTACCGAGCGATCGGCGACCGGCTCACACCCGTCTACGTGGACACCGGACTGATGCGTAAAGGCGAGACTGACCAGATCAGGGACACCTTCTCGTATATGGACTCGCTCCGCGTCGTCGAGGCGCAAGACCGGTTTCTCGATGCGCTGTCGGGGATCACCGATCCCGAGGAGAAACGCCACGCGATCGGCGAGCAGTTCATCCGCGAGTTCGAGCGGGAGGCGAAGTCCGCCGAGGCCGACTATCTCGTCCAGGGGACGATCTACCCCGACCGGATCGAATCGGAAGGAAACATCAAATCGCACCACAACGTCGGCGGCCTACCGGAGGTCGTCGACTTTGAGGGAATCGTCGAACCCGTCCGCGAACTGTACAAAGACGAAGTCCGGGAGGTCGCCCGCGAACTGGACCTCGAAGAGATCATCTCCGAGCGGATGCCGTTCCCCGGTCCGGGGCTGGCGATCCGCGTTATCGGCGAAGTGACCGGAGAGAAGGTCGACATCGCCCGCGAAGCGTGTTACATCGTCGAAGAGGAGGTAGCGGAGCACGACCCCTGGCAGGCGTTCGCCGCAGTCATCGGCAAGGGCACCGGCGTGAAAGGTGATAACCGGGTTCACGGCTGGATCGTCTCCGTCCGGTCGGTGGAGTCCCGCGACGGAATGACCGCTCGTGCTCAGGAACTGCCGTGGGAGACGCTCCAGCGCATTCAGTCCCGGATCACTGGTGAGAACGAGAACGTCGCCCGCGTCGTCTACGACGTGACACACAAGCCCCCGGCGACCATCGAGTACGAATGATGCAGGTGTTACTCACCGGAGCAGACGACGACGATCTGGGGACGGCGCTCGAGACGCTCGGCGCGGAGGTCATCCGCGTGGAGGGCGTCGCGAACCGCGATTCGCTGGACGACGCGGGGCTCGCCGACGCGCATACGCTCGTCCTCACCGATATGGACGACGCCTCGGCCATTCCGGTGGCGAAAGAGGCCAACACGGAGATCCGGGTGGTCGCCTACAGTCGCGACTCCCTCCCCGAGTTCGCGCGTGGGCAGGCCGACCTCGCTATCGACCCGGCGCTCCTGACCGCCGACGTCGTGGCCGAAGAACTGGTCGACGGGCAGGTCGAGGCCGACGCGTAGCGGTCGCGTCCTACTCGTCTCGCAGTTGCGTCGCACACAGCGACGGCCCCGGCACGAGCGCGTCGTCCGCGACGTCGGGGCGGCCGATCGCGGGTCGGCCGTCGTTGCCAACGAATACCGAGAGTCCGGTCCAGGCGGGCGCGTCGGGGTCCGAGAGCGTCCAGGTCGCCGTCACGTCGGAGTCGGCGGCGGCCGCGTCCGCGATCTCGGCAGTGACGCGATACGTCCCCCGCCGGACCGCGAGGTCAGCGAGCACGTACTCGTCTGCCGGATCCGACGCGTCAGCGCTCGCTTCGACCGTCGTCGAGTAGACCGGCTTCGGCGCTCCGTCGTCGAGGTAGTCGACGAGGAGTCGCACGTCGTGGCTCGCCCCGTCGAACCGGAACAGGTGGAGTTCGGCCCCGTAGTACTGAGCGGGATCGACCACGTTCGCCGCCGGGTCCTCGGCCGCGAACGGGCGATCGGCGGACTCACAGACGACGGCGGTCCAGGGGAGCACCTCGTGAGTGCCGTCGCGGCCGACGAAGTGCGGGACCTCGTGGCGATTGATCGTATACTCGCCGCGCTCGCCGTGCTCGCCGGCGGCGCGGCACGCGCCGAACAGGTAGAACCCCGCGTCGGCCGCGGCGACGACGACGGCGCTCGGTTCGCCAAGTCGGGGGTTCCGCGCAGGCGTGTCGCCGGCGTATTCGACGATAGCGTTGCGGGCAGCGATTCGCTCGTACTCGCGCACGAACGCCCGGGCCGCAGCGGCGGTGGGTGATACGGGCGGTTCGGGCGGTTGCTGGGTCGCGCTGATGGGGGTCGCTGTCGGTCCGGGAACTGTAGGTTCCGACTCGGTCGGTCGGGGTGTCAGGGTCGCGCCGCGGCCGTTGCAGCCGGCGAGCGATGCAGGGAAGAGGGCCAGGGCGGCGAGCAGTCGTCGGCGTCGCATCTCCAGGAGTCGGCCGCAGAGTCTCAAATCGTTTGTGTCGGATGTGACCGGGCGGGAATCAGGCCAGCCCGAGCACCGACTCGGCCGCGGCGGCCACGTCGGGAAGCGAGTCGGCGGGGGCGTAAACGCCGAGACGCCACTGGGCGCGCTCGGCCGCGCGCAACGCGTCGACCAGTTCGGAGGCGTCCGATAACTGCTGGACGACGCTGTCGACGACGACCCGCGAGCGCGACTCCTTGAACTGTGGACGGGCGGGAACGTCGAGCAACACGTCGTCGCGGGCGACCGCCGCGCGCTCGGCGATGTCTGCGGCGGCCGCGCGAGTCGCCGCACGGTCCATTTCCACGACATCGGCAGGCACGTCACCCAGAGGTGCCCAGACGGCGCGTTTGTAGAGGTCGCGGTACTCGATCCGGTGGGCCAGATCGGGCATCGTCTCCCGGAGGGCGACGAGCAGGTCGTGATCGGCCATCCGGCGGAACTCGGTAACGTCGACCGACGCGTTGGAGCCCTCGTCTCGCGCGTCCGATCCGGCGTCCAGCAGTCGCTCGGAGGCCCGTTCGAGCATCGCGCCGGCGATTCGGGACACGTGGTGACGGTAGACCGTTCCGTTCATCAGCGCGCGTGCGAGCAGCAGCGATTCGGCGGTCTGGACGTTCCCCGTTGCGAGGACGAGTCGTCCGTTACGGTAGCGGAGTTCCCGGATGAGCCGGCCAACGTCGATCGTACCGTAGGGCACGCCGGTGTGATGGGCGTCACGGACGAGGTAGTCCATCCGATCGACGTCGAGTTCGCCCGAGATCAACTGTCCGAGTTCTCCCGATCCGCGGACGACGGCCGCCACGCGGTCGGGATCGAGATCGTGGCTGCGCAGGACCGCCGCAGCCCCACTGTCGTCGAGGAGCCATCCGATCTCGTCGTGGTGGTCGCCCGTTCGGTGGCGGATGACTTCCTCCGTCTGGTGACCGTAGGGACCGTGTCCGACGTCGTGGAGGAGCGCGGCCGCGCGGACGTGACGGGCACGGTCGCCACCGATCCCGAGGTGTTCGAGCGCGCGGGATGCCAGGTGGTAGACGCCGAGTGAGTGCTCGAAGCGGGTGTGGTTCGCCGAGGGATAGACGAGACGGACGGTCGAGAGCTGTTTGACGTGTCGAAGGCGCTGAACGAGAGGGGTATCAACCAGGTCCTGTGCGACCGGCCCGAGCGTGATGTAGTCGTGGACGCTGTCTTTGATCGCGTGCATATCCGGAGTCGGTGAGCTGGGTGGAAATAACTCCGGATCCGGACGGGTACGCCGAATCTCGAGCGAATTCTCGACCCAGGAAGGAACGTTCAAACGGTCGCCCACGCTATTCAGTGTATGATCACGTTCCTCGCCGGCGGGACCGGAACGCCGAAACTCCTCGACGGCGCGGACGAGGTGTTCGACCTCGGGGAAGCGACGGTGATCGCGAACACCGGCGACGACGTCGAACTCGGGGGGCATCTCGTCTGCCCTGACGTGGACACCGTGCTCTTTCACGGCGGCGACGTCCTCGACACCGACACGTGGTGGGGAATCGAGGGCGACACGACGGCGACTCACGAGGAACTCTCCCGACTCGCCGAGGCCGCCGGACTGGCCGATGGGCCGCGGTATCTCACGGAGGAGGCACAGACTGCGGGCCGAGAGATCGCCACCTGGCGGCGTTTCTCGGGCGTGGCGGAGTTTATGCAGATCGGTGATCGGGACCGTGCAGTGCATCTTACCCGCACGTCGCTGCTCGACGAGGGACACTCGTTGACGGCGGTCACGCGGACGCTCGCGGACGCGTTCGGGATCGAGATCGAACTGCTGCCGATGAGCGACGACCCCGTCGCGACGATGATCCACACCGACGAGGGCGAGATGCACTTTCAGGAGTACTGGGTCCACCGGCGCGCCGATCCCGAAGTGCGAGACGTGGAGTTCCGCGGGGCAGATGCAGCGTCGCCGACGCCGGCGGTGCTGGACGCGCTGTCGGAACCGGTCGTGATCGGCCCGTCGAACCCGGTGACGAGCCTCGGACCGATGCTCGCGATGGACGCGTTCGCCGATGCGCTCGCGTCGACGCCGGTCGTCGCCGTCTCGCCGTTCGTCGAACGAGAGGTGTTCTCCGGGCCGGCAGCGGAGTTGATGACGGGCGTCGGGCGCGATCCCTCGACCGCTGGCGTCGCCGCCGCGTACCCCTTTGCGGACGCGTTCGTCCTCGACGAGGCCGACGGGACGGATCTGGATCGACCGGTCGTCCGGACGGACACCCGCATCGACGGCCCGGCGGACGCCGCGCGCGTCGCCCGCGCAGTGGCATCAGCACTAGCGGCCGCAGGAGCGAACGGCTGGTGAGTCGGATGACTACGGCGGAATCCGAACACGCCGACCGAGCGCCCCTGTTCACGCCTCGCGTTGCGCTCGCGAGTCTCAGCGGCGAGGCCGATGCGGCGTGGGCCCGGGCGGGGAGTGACCACGCAGGCGCGGCGTTCCTCGGTGGGATCGCACTGGACGAGGCGACTCGGGAGGCGGCTCGCGCACTTGTCGCCCGCGACCGCGAGGAGTTCCTGCCCGAGGACCCGGTCGCCTTCGTCGCCGACGAACTCGACGCGCTCGCGGACGCGCCGATCCGGTCCGGCGTGAACGTCCGAAGCGCGACGCCAGAGCCGATCCGCGAGGTCGCGCGAGTCTGTGCGGACCGCGACGCGATCCTCGAAATCAACGCCCACTGCCGGCAGACGGAGATCTGCACCGCGGGCGGCGGCGAGTCGCTCCTGCGTGAGACAGATCGGCTCTGCGAGTACGTCGCCGTCGCCGCCGATGCCGACGCGACCGTGAGCGTGAAAGTCCGTGCGGAGGTCTCGGGCGTCGACCTCCGGGAGACGGCACAGCGAGTCGTCGATGCGGGCGCGGACGCGATCCACGTCGATGCGATGGACAGCGAGACCGTCGTCGGCGACGTCGCGCGCGCCGCCCCGGAACTGTTCGTGATCGCCAACAACGAGGTTCGGGATCGCGCGAGCGTCTGCGAGTACCTCGGGCACGGCGCGGACGCGGTGAGTCTCGGTCGGCCCAGCACCGACCCACGGGTTCGACAGCGGGTCGGCCGCGCGGTCGAGGCGTGGTTCGACGAGTCGTCGCCGTAGCGCCGGCACCGTCGCCCGGCGCGCATCGAAGACTCCTTGGTCTCGCCCTTCGAGTGAGTGAGTATGAGTGCAGATCGGCGCGACGAGGCCGCATCAGCCGAGAACGCTGGCGACAGCGGTGCGGAGGACGCCCACGAGAACGCGCTTCAGGACGTGATCGCGGTCGACAGCGACGACAACCGGACTGGACTGGCCAACCGACTCGACGCTCACACCGGCGAGGGGATCCGTCACCGGGCGTTCACCTGCCTGGTGTTCGACGGCGAAGGAAGACTTCTTCTGGGCCAGCGGGCCCCGAGTAAGCGCCTATGGGACACCCACTGGGACGGTACGGTCGCCTCACACCCCGTCGAGGGACAGTCCCAGATCGACGCGACGAAGCAGCGGCTCGAAGAGGAACTGGGCGTCACGCCCGACCAGTACAGCGACCTGCGCGTGACAGACAAGTTCGAGTACAAACGCTACTACGAGAACGCCGGCCTCGAGTGGGAGGTCTGTGCCGTCCTGAAAGTCACGCTCGACGACGTGCGTCTCGACCCCGATGAGGACGAGATTGCGGGGCTGCTGTGGGTCGATTACGAACGCCTCCACGGCCACCCGAAGTGGTACCGACAACTCCGCCTGTGTCCCTGGTTCGAAATCGCGATGCGGCGCGATTTCGAGGACGAGTAGTGCGCAGACGGAATCCCCTTTTACACGCGTCGCGTTAGTCCGGCCGATGACCGACAACGCAACCGACTCGACGCCGGAGCCGGAACTCTACGACTCGCTCGACGGCCAGGTCGCGCTCGTCACGGGGGCGAACCGCGGCATCGGCCGGCAGATCGCCGAGAATCTCTCGACCCTCGGCGCGACAGTCTTCGCAGCGACCCGGTCGATGCGCCACGACGTCCCCGAGAAGTGGGAGCACATCCTCGTCGACGTCACCCAGGAGGGCGAGGTCTCCGACGCCGCCGACGAGATCTTCCAGACTGCCGGTCGTCTCGACATCGTCGTCAACAACGCCGGGATCGCGGAGTTCGACTCGGACATCGTCTCAGCGCCGGTGAAGACGATCGACCGTACGCTCGCAACGAACCTCCGCGGACCGATGCTCGTCTGCAAGCATACTGTGCCGCTCTTACTGCAGACCGACGGGGGCCGCATCGTCAACCTCTCCTCCGGGATGGGCGCACTCAGCGAGGAGCAGTCGGGTGGCTCTCCGGCCTATCGAATCTCGAAAACGGGGATCAACGGGCTCACGGCCTACCTGCACGGCGAGTATGGCGACGAGGGACTGCTGACAAACTCGGTGTCTCCGGGGTGGGTCCGGACCGAAATGGGCGGCGATGGAGCCGATCGATCGGTTGAAACGGGCGCGGAGACGCCCACGTGGCTCGCTCGGTTCCGGCCGGGGTCGCCGGCGGGACGGTTCTGGCGCGACCGCGAACCGATCGAGTGGTGAGTGAGAAATCGCGCGCCGCGGCGGGGGCCGGGGTGGACAACTCTTTGAATCCGGCCGTCGTCCGCTCGTGTATGTCGAGTGAGCTAGGCCTCAAAGAAGTTCCAGGGGCAATCGCGGACTACGCGGCCGGTGTCGCCGACGCGGCCGGCCGAGGAGTGATCGTACTCGCAGTCCCGATCCTGCTCGTCGTCGCCCTCGTGCTGGGGATCGTCGGCGGGGGGATCACACTCCTGTTTCTCGCTGTCGTGGGGCCGGCGATCGCCGCCGGGATTGCGCTCGAAGTCCCGGATCGGGTCCGCGACTACCTCGATTGAGTGGTAGGGGCGTCCCTGCTGCACCTCAGTGGGGAATTGCCGTTTCGCCTGGGAATTAATATGGCGGACGGAAACAGGCGTGTACAAGTATGAAGGCACCCGAGGTTGGAGACCTGCTGCCGCCGCTCGTGACACCGTTCGCTGACGGTGAGGTCGACTGGGACTCGCTCGACGAACTGTTGGCTCACGTCGTTGAGGGCGGCGTGACCGGCGTGTTCCCGTGCGGTACGACCGGAGAGTTCGCGAGTCTCACGCGCGAGGAACGCCGGGCGCTCGTCGAACACACTGTCGATGCAGTGGGCGACGAAGTATCCGTGCTCGCCGGCGGCACCGGCACCAGCGTCGGTGAAGCGATCGACTGGCTCGAGACGCTCGCCGATATAGGCGTCGACGCCGGCGTCGTCACGGCGCCGTACTACCACAACTCGAACGGGGAGGCTGGCGTGAGGCGGTTCTTCGAGGTGGTCGCCGACGCGAGTCCGCTCCCGTTTTTCCTCTATAACGTCCCCGGGTGCGTTGGTGAACCGATCCCGATCGAGACGGTTGCTGCCGTTGCAGATCACGAGGCGGTCTGTGGGCTGAAGGATTCCAGCGGCGACCTCGCGTACGGTCTCCGGGCGAAGCACCGAACGCCGGCGGACTTCCGCCTCTTTCAGGGGTACGATTCGCTGTTACTACCGTCGCTTCAGATGGGGTTCGACGGCGGCATCAACGCTCTCGCGAACGTGGTTCCCGGGGCGTATGCGTCTCTAGTCGACGACCCCGGCAGAGCACAGGCAGAGCGAACCCACCGGAAGGTAGTCGATCCGCTCTTCGAGTACGCCCTCGCCAAGGGGTTCGCCCCCGCGACGAAGGCGCTGCTTGTCGAGCGAGCGGTGATATCTGCAGCCGACGTGCGTCCGCCGCTCAGCGCCGACACAGTCAGCGGCGTCGAGGCACTCGTCGCAGCAGCGCAACTGAGCTGAGTCGGGGGCTGATGGCGGGACAGCACCCGAGTCGAAACCGGAGAGTTAAACGGCTCCGAAGGCATCTGCCCGAATGCAGCGCGAGGGTGGCCGAGTTTGGAAAAGGCGGCGGACTCAAGATCCGCTCTCGTAGGAGTCCGTGGGTTCAAATCCCTCCCCTCGCATCTCGTGTCCGAACGACAGTGAGGACCGTGTATGGCACGAGGGATTTGAAACAGGGAGCAGCACCGCTGTGACCGTGGTTCAAATCCCTCCCCTCGCATCTCGTGTCCGAACGACAGTGAG
>NZ_JBDGQZ010000015.1:0-37799 GCF_042218505.1 Halobellus sp. | reverse complement strand
CTGTGACCGTGGTTCAAATCCCTCCCCTCGCATCTCGTGTCCGAACGACAGTGAGGACCGTGTATGGCACGAGGGATTTGAAACAGGGAGCAGCACCGCTGTGACCGTGGTTCAAATCCCTCCCCTCGCATCTCGTGTCCGAACGACAGTGAGAGTCGAGTGTTTCGTACGCTGAATCCGGATCGCAAGCGACGAGGCCGTTGGTGACCCGAACCTTCATCTTCGAGTGCCGCTTGATTTAGATGTGGATCGTAACGACTTACGCCGCGCCTGGGACGACGTCGCCGAGACGTACGCGAGCCGACGCGACCCCGACGGCTCGGACGCTGCGCTGCTCGATGACCTCCTCGCCGACCTCCCAGACGAGCCGCGGGTCCTCGATATCGGCCCCTGCGACGGGGCGCGGACGCTCGCGAACCTCCCGGACGGGACGCTCGGCCTGGACATCTCCCGGACGGCGTTGGATCTCGCAAGCGACACAGTGCCCGGTGCCGAGTTGCTGCAGGGCGATATGGCCACGCTCCCGATTGCCGACGAGAGCGTCGCTGCCATCACCGCCTACCACGCCGTGTTCCATCTGCCCAGAGAGGATCAACCGACCGTCTACGAGGAGTTCGCGCGTGTACTCCGGCCGGGTGGCCGACTCCTGATGACGCTGCCGGGCGGCCGCTTCCAGACGGTCCGGCGCGGCTGGATGGGCGGCGAGATGTTCTTCTCCGCTCCCGGACGCGAACAGACGCTGGGACAGTTGCGCGAGGCGGGATTCACCGACCTCCGTGCGGAGACCGCGACCGATCCGTTGGGGAGCAGCACGGAGTTCGTCTTCGGACGACTGCCGTAGCCCGATCAGTCTGTCTCCAGCGGCCTCGCGCTCGTCGATCATTCGCTCAGCGAGGACCGCCCACTCATCGTCGAACACTCTCGTGGCGACGATGACCGTCCGCACAAGTATGTTGAGCGTCTGCTGGAGGGCGACGGGCCAGCCGAGTGAGGCCGTCTGTGCTCAGATCGAGTGGAGGCGGTCGCTGGGGAACGCCTGATAGACGATACACGAGGCGGGAGAAGTATAGTAGCGTTGTGCCTGATTGCACACCGATCGCACGCAGTCGTGCGATCGAGTGAGCGAAGACTTGCAAACGCTACCATAGGTTCACCGCCGGGAATCCGACACCGATTGACGCGCTCCGCTACTCCACGAGTGGGTTACCGGTCATCGTCTCCGGCTGTTCGACGGCCATCAGTTCGAGAATCGTCGGGGCGATGTCGCAGAGCGATCCATCGGAGCGCAGCCGCCGTCCACCGTCGTCGCCGTCGGGCGTCAGGTAGATGACCGGCACGGGATTGGTAGTGTGGGCGGTGTGTGGTTCCTCGGGAGTTCCCATATCGTCGGCGTTGCCGTGGTCGGCCGTGATCAGGACGTGTGCGCCGGCAGCTTCGAGCGCGTCGACGAGTCGGCCGAGTTGCTCGTCCACCGCCCCGACGGCTGCGATGGCGGCGTCGAAGTCGCCGGTGTGACCGACCATATCGGGATTGGCGTAATTGAGCACCATCGCATCGGGGTCCTCGCGTTCGATCAGGTCCATCGCAGTGTCTGTCACTTCGGCGGCGCTCATCTCGGGGTGCTCGTCGTAAGTCGGCACGTCCGGGCTCTCGATGATCCGACGGATCTCACCGTCGAACTTCACTTCTCGGCCGCCGTTGAGGAAGTACGTCACGTGGGCGTACTTCTCGGACTCCGCGAGGCGGAGTTGGGTCTTGTCCGCCGCCGCGAGCGTCGCCCCGAGCGTATCCGTCGGCTCCTCCGGGGGGAACGCGACGGGGAGGTCGAACGTCTCGTCGTACTCGGTCATCGTGACCAATCGAACGTCGGGCGGGTCTGTGTCGAAGGGCCATTCTGGCTTGATCTCGGCGAGCATCCGAACGAGTTGTCGCGCGCGGTCCGGCCGGAAATTGAAGAAGATCACCGCGTCGCCGTCTTCGAGCGCGGGGCCGCCGGTAACGACTGTCGGCTCGACGAACTCATCGGTATCGCCACGGTTGTAAGACTGCCGTACTGCGTCGACGCCGGTCGTGGCTTCGTGTTCGGCCTCGCGCGTTACGATCGCGTCGTAGGCGCGCTTGGTCCGCGACCAGTTCTGATCGCGATCCATTGCGTAGTACCGGCCCGAGACGGTGGCGACGTCGCCGGTGCCGTGGTCGTCGACGACGGCTTCCAGTGTCGCGAGGTAGTCCTCGCCCCCGTAGGGATCGGTGTCGCGACCGTCGGTGAACGCGTGCGTGACGACCCCAACGCCGCGCTCGGCGGCGATTTCGATCAGCGCGTGGAGGTGCCCCTGTTCGGAGTGGACGCCGCCGTCGCTCAGCAGTCCCATACAGTGGACGCGCCCGCCGGTCTTCTCGACGTGGTCGAACGCCGAGGCGATTGCGTCGTTAGTTGCGAAGGTTCTCTCGGCGATCGAGTCCTCGATGCGGGTGTAGGCCTGCTCGACAACGCGGCCTGCGCCGATGTTGAGATGGCCGACTTCGCTGTTGCCCATCTGCCCCGCCGGGAGGCCGACCCGACGCCCCGACACGTCGAGCGTGCCGTAGGCACCGGCGTCGGCGAACCGGTCGAAGTTCGGCGTTGTCGCCGCTTTCACCGCGTCGCGTCGGGTGTGGGCTCCGAGACCCCAACCGTCGAGGATGACCAGCGCTGCCTGCATACCGAACAGGATGCGAGGCAGGACGGAATAGGCTTCGTTTCTCGCTACTCGCGTTCGGCGCTATCGGCACCGAACGCGACACCTTCTTTCGGTTCCCCGCCGTCGATCGATTCGATGAGCGGGGCATCCGAGGGAGACAACCGACTGCGGCGACCGTTCCCGGAGCGCTGGGTCCAGTACTATCTCGGGAACCCCGCGAGCCTGGGTTGGTTGCTCATCGTCGATGGTGCGGCATTCCTCGTCGGCGTGAGTTTCTACGTTCACTCCGAACCCTCCTTGGCGGATCTCAGTTCGCTGGTGTACCCGCTCTTCGGCGACTCGCCGACCGCACTGGCGCTGGCGGCGCTGTCGGTCGCCACGCTCCTCCCACGACTCGGCGAGCGCGTGACGGACGCCCCGTCGAACCGCCCGCTCGACGTCCTCCACACCTTCGCGTTCGTCTGGCTCGTGAAGTACGGCCTCTGGACGGCGATCGCGCTGAACCTCAGGCCCGATCTGTACGTCGGCTTCACGCCGGCGCTCCTGTGGGAGTACTGGGGAATCCTCCTGACGCACCTGTTCTTCCTGCTGCAGGCGTCGTTGATCCCCTACTACGCGAAGACGTCCCGCGGCGCGCTCCTCGCGGCGCTCGTTGCGCTCCTGGTCAACGACGTCTTCGACTACGGCTTCGGGTTCTACCCGCCACTGAGATACGAAGCCGGCCCACTGCTGACCGCGATAACAGTCGGTCTGACCTTCGTCGTCGTCGCCTACGCGGCGTGGGTCTTCGATAGGCCCGAGCCGGGCAACGACGTCGGTCGGAAGTAACTCAGTCGGTGGCCCGTGCAGTCGCTCTGGTCGGCGGTGGGTTCGCCGGAGGGCACCGGTCAGCGACGCGAATCGACGAGGAGGGAGTATACCCGAAGCCGCGGCCAGGGTCTCCGTGCACTGAGACCGACCCCGCGTTGCCTCGCGGTTGTTCGGCACGCCGGCGTGGGAGATGACCGTCGTGAATCGACGCCGTCGGTGGATCGATCCCGGCACTCGTGCCGACTGTCCGCAATCTAACATTCGGGGTTCGCCGACGGATGCGTCAACGTCTTACCGGTTGGTGATTTACCTCTCGTTATGGACTCTGCGGTACTCCTCGATCTCCTCGGAAACGAGAACCGCCGGCGCATCCTCCGGCTGCTCTCGCACAAACCGTGTTACGTCACCGAGATCAGCGAGTACCTCGGAGTGAGCCCGAAGGCCGTCATCGACCACCTGCGTCGTCTGGAGGAGGCCGGGCTCGTCGAGAGCCGGACGGACGAAAAGCGCCGCAAGTACTTCCACATCGCGCGGAACCTTCGGCTGGAGGTGAGCGTCTCACCGTATCGGTTCGGGGCGAAGAGCGCGTATCCCGCCAGCCGGAGCCTCGATATGCGCGGCCGGTGCCAGCACATCTCCGTCGACTTGCCGGGCGAACCCGCCGAGGATTCCCAGGGAGATGGCGACGACGGCAACGACGACGCAACCGAGCGCGGCGAGACCGGGGCCGGAAGCACCCGCAGACCGAGGTCGCTGCCGGACGACACGGAGGGACCGGCACCGAGACCCGACGGCGACCGGGCACAGCGGTCGTCAATCAGGAGATCCGACGACGTGGCTGCACTGGCTCGGCAGTACGCCTACCTCGACGACGTCGAGAGTGAACTCTCTCTGGCGCAGCGGTGGGTGCACGGCCGCGTGACCGACGTGCTCGACGAACTGAGCGAGCGGCTCGGATCCGAAATCGATAGCCGGTTCCACGCGGAGGTGCTCGCGGCGTTGGCGCGGGACACGCGAACCGTCGCCGAAATCGCTCGAACACTCAACACGGAGCGCGAACGGGTGGAGCGTGCGCTCGAACTGCTCGACGACCGTGGGCTGGTCGCACACGACGGGACCGAGTGGCGGATCGTCTGACCTACACGTCGCGCGTCAGGCCGCTCCGGAGGTCCCGCCCGAAGTAGTGGCCCAGAAGCGACACGAGCAGGCCGCCGCCGACGCCGACGCCGGCGATTGCGAGGCCGAAGTCCGAGAGCACAGACACGGCGACTGGGGCGAACACGCTCGTGAGCGTGCCGAGCACGAACGCAAAGCCAGCGGCGACCGCGCCCGCGACGCCGACTTCGAGGTACCGTCGGCGCGAGCCGGCGAGGCCGATTGCGAAGGCGACGGCGAAGAGGCCGAGGAACCGACCGATCGACCCTACAATCGGGATCGATCCGCCGACCACGACGCCGGCGACAGAGAGCGCAAGCACGAGGAGGAACGAGCGGACAGAAGTCGTCGGGGCAGTGGGGAGCAACCCACGTAGACGGCCGCCACCGTCGGAAGTGCGCGCCGTCTCGTCGGGCGAGGTACTCGCGCGTGCGCTGCTTTCGCCCTGCTCCTCGTCGAGAAGCGAGGCCACGTCGACGTCGGTGTCGACGTCGAGGTCGGATTCCGATTCGCGTTCGTCAGAGCGCTGCATACAAACCGAAAGGGCTACTCCGTCCTGACTCTTGCCCTGCGAGCGTCGCAACAGCAGCGGCCCGACCGCGCCCACGAACAAATGGATTGAAGTCCGCGCCCCCGATAGCAGAGCGTATGAATCCCGGAGATCGCGTCCGCGTCGAGCGCGCGGACGTCACGAACGAGGGCATCCTGATGCCCTCCTCGACCCCGGACCACCTCGTCGTCAAACTCGAGGGCGGGTACAACGTCGGGATCGACCGCGCGGACGCCAACGTGGAGATCCTCGAATCCGACGTCTACGACGTCGATTCCTCGGGGACCGAGTCCCAATCGGAGATCTCCTTCGACGAGGATCTCCCTACGATCTCGCTTATTTCCACCGGAGGCACCATTGCCTCGACGGTCGACTACCGAACTGGCGCTGTGACAGCCCAATTCGACGCTGAGGACGTTCTCCGCGCCGTCCCGGACCTCGCCGGGCGAGCGAACTACCGCGGGCGCGTCGTCGCCAACATCCTCTCGGAGAATATGACGCCCGACGTCTGGCAGGAACTGGCCGAGGCCGTCGCCGAGGAGATCCGCGCCGGCGTCGACGGCGTGGTCGTGATGCACGGCACCGACACGATGCAGTTCTCCGCGTCCGCGCTGTCGTATATGATCGACACGCCGGTTCCGATCGTCTTCACCGGTAGCCAGCGGTCCGCAGACCGCCCCTCCTCGGACAACGTGATGAACGCTGTCTGCGCGGTCGAGGCCGCGAAGGCCGACGCCGCAGAGGTACTGGTCTGTATGCACGCTTCGACCTCTGACGAGGAGTGCGCGCTCCACCGCGGGACGCGCGTCCGGAAGAACCACACCTCGCGGCGCGACGCCTTCGAGACCGTCGGCGCGGCGCCGCTGGGCCGGGTCGATTACGACGCCGAAGTCGTAGCGTTCCGCCGCGAGTACGCCGAACGCGACGCGGCCGATCTCACGGTTCAGACCGCTCTCAACGGCGACGTCGATCTTCTGAAGTTCACGCCGGGGATGGACGTCGATCGGTGCGCGGGGATGCTCGAGAACGCACACCTCGACGGCCTCATCGTCGAGGGGACGGGCCTCGGACACGTCCACACGGACCTGATTCCGGCACTCGAATCGCTCGTCGACGACGGCGTCGTCGTCGCGATGACGAGTCAGTGTCTCGAAGGCCGCGTGTGCGACCGGGTGTACGACACCGGGCGCGATCTCCTCGACGCCGGCGTGGTCGAAGCCGGAGACACCCTTCCCGGGACGGCGAAGGTGAAACTGATGTGGGCGCTCGCGAACCACGACGACCCGGAGGCAGCGATGAAACGGTCGCTCGCGGGCGAACTTCAGCAGCGGTCCGTTCCGTGGACGTAGGGGTGGTACGAGCCCTTGGCAGAACCGAGTGAGGACCGCTTCGGATCCCCTTCCGCACGATGACTGAGCCCGACACCAGCGACCGTTCGATCCGACGCACAGACGGCGGACAGCCCACGTTCGATTGCAACATCTGTGGCCGGCGCTTCCATACCGAGGATCTCCTCGTGCTGCACCGGGGCGTCAGACACACAGACGAGATCGACACGGCCGAGCAGGAGGCCTACCGCGAGGCCTACGCCGCCGAGGAGCGTGCCATCCGCTCGTTTAGACTCCGCGCAATCGCCATCCTGGTGCTGCTGTACTTCGGGTTCCTCTTTCTCTACGTGATCTATGCGTCGTGACGCCACCGAGCGGGCTGACGGCGAGGGTTCCCTGGGACTGACCCGCCGACTTCGAGCGCTGGCCGCGCCGATCGCTGTGGCGGTGATCGGAGTTGCCCTCCTGGCTCGGGGTGTCGCCGCCAGCAACGCCGCTGTCGGCCTCTCGGAAGCCTCTCGAGACGCGCTCGCAATTCCGCGCTGGCTCTACGTTGCCACCGGCGGGGCCACAATCGGCGCGTCGGCGCTGCTTGCGGGGTTCGTCACGGACCGGCGGTTCGTTCGGGGGATCCACGACTGGCGCGACGACGTCTTTTCGAGTGAACCACTCGAGCGGGGCAGACGGATCGCGCTGGGGGTCGCGGGACTCGTCGCACTCGCACTGGTCCTGTACCGGGGGCTCACCGGCCCGCAACTCGCGACCATCAACTTCGCGGTGATCGTGGTCTTCGCCGGCGGCCGCGCGGGCCTCACGATGGCAACGTACGCGGTCGGAAACGCGTGGCCGGCGCTGAACCCCTTCCGAACGCTGACTGGCCCGCTTCCGACCGGAGTGATCGAGTACCCCGATCGGTTCGGCCGCTGGCCCGCCGTCTCGGGGCTCTTGCTGCTCGTCTGGATCGAAACGACTACGCCCGTCACCACCGACCCGCGGCTCCTCGCTGTCGTCGTCGCGGGCTACGGGGCCGTGACCGTTTCGGGTGCACTCCTCGTCGGCCGGGATGTCTGGTTCCGGAACGCCGATCCCGTGTCGGTGTTCCTGCGGTTCTACGGACGCGTCGCCCCGCTCCGGTGGGAGGACGGCCGGCTACGCGCGTCGATACCCGCGATGCGACTCGTTAGCGGCCCCGCGGAGTTGGCCGACCAGCAAGCGGATGCCGGCGAGAGCCACGCCGCCGGCGATGGAGACACCGACGGCCGACTAGTCACCGGCCTCGACGACGTCGCGTTCGCGGTGGCGCTGGTCTGGGAACTCACGTTCAGCGGCTTCGTCACGACCGAACAGGGCGCGGCCGCGATCCGGACGGTCGCCGGCATCGGCCTCCCGCCGCTGCTCGTCTACGGCCTGCTGTTCCTCGGTGGGTTCGGGGTCTTCTACGGAGCGTTCCGACTCGCTGCACGGGTCGCCGTCTCCCGGATCCTGACGGCGCGCCCGCCGCGGGAACTGACCGTCGCCTTCGCCCCGTCGCTGGTCGCGATCGCCGCCGGCTATCACCTCGCGCATTATTTCGCGTTCTTCCTCTCGCTCGCGCCCTCCCTGGCCGACGTTCTCGCGTCGCCGCTGTCAGCCCCGACGAATCCGGTCGTTTTGACCCTCCCCGGGTGGGTATCGGCGCTGAACATCGCCTTCGTCCTCGTCGGGCACCTCGTCGCGATCTGGGTCGCTCACTCCACGGCGTATCGGCTCTTCCCGAGTCGGCTCCAGGCGATCCGGAGTCAGTACCCCTTCGTGTTCGTGATGGTCGGGTACACCGTCGTAAGTCTGTGGCTCATCTCGCTCCCGACGACGACACCGGCGTTCCTCGGCTGAGCGACGGGACACCCGCATCTCTCGGCTGAGCGACGGGACGCCTGCGTTCCCCGGCTAAGCGATGGGATGCTCCCGTTCTCGGGACGAACGTGGAGACGCTCTCGTGCGCAAAGCACTTGCCCGCTGACGCACTCCCAGCGAGGGGATGCTGCTAGCCGGAACCGTCGTCGCCGATCCGACCACCGTCTACGAGGATGGGGCCGTCGTCGTCGCAGACGGTCGTATCGCGGCCGTCGGAGAGCGCTCCGAGGTGGCGGACACCTACCCCGACCACCCGGTTCGGGAGTTCGACCTCATCGCGCCCGGACTGGTCGGCGGACACGTCCACTCCGTGCAGAGTCTCGGCCGCGGAATCGCCGACGACACCGCCCTGCTCGAGTGGCTCTTCGACCACGTGTTGCCGATGGAGGCGTCGCTCGACGAACGCGAGATGCGGATCGCGGCCGAACTCGGCTACCTGGAGTTACTGGAGAGCGGGACGACGACCGCGATCGATCACCTCTCGGTCGATCACGCGGACGCCGCGTTCGAGGCGGCGATCGACCTCGGCATTCGCGGGCGGATGGGGAAGGTCCTGATGGACAAGCGCGCGCCCGAAGGGCTCGAAGAGGACACCGACGCGGCACTCGACGAGACCGAGCGCCTCCTCCAGACGTACCACGGCGCGGCCGACGGGCGGATTCGATACGCCGTCACACCGCGCTTCGCCGTGAGTTGTACCGAGGCGTGTTTACGAGGCACGCGAGACATCGCAGATCGATACGACGATGTCCGGATCCACACCCACGCCAGCGAGAATACCGACGAGATCGAAACCGTCGAAGCGGACACCGGGATACGGAACATCGCGTGGCTCGACGAGGTCGGACTGACCGGCGAGGACGTCGTGTTGGCGCACTGCGTCCATACGACCGAGCGCGAGCGCGAGATACTCGAGGCGACCGGGACCCACGTCACGTACTGTCCGTCTTCGAATATGAAACTCGCGTCCGGGATCGCGCCGGTCGTCGACTACCTCGACCGAGGCATCAATGTCGCGCTCGGCAGCGACGGGCCGCCCTGCAACAACACACTGGACCCTTTTACCGAGATGCGACAGGCGAGTCTCCTCCAGAAGGTCGAGCGACTCGACCCGGAGGTAACGCCCGCGCGGGTCGTCTTCGAGATGGCGACGCTCGGTGGTGCCCGCGCCGCCGGTTTCGAGACGGTCGGCGCACTCCGCGAGGGTTGGCGGGCGGACGTGATCGCACTCGACACCGACCTCACCCGGGCGACGCCGCTGGCCGATCCGCTCTCACACCTTGTCTTTGCAGCGCACGGCGACGACGTAACGTTCACGATGGTCGATGGGGCGGTCGTCTACGACGAGTCCTTCGGCGGCCTCCAGACCGGGGACGCGGATCGGATCCGTCGCCGTGCACGGGAAGTCGCCGACGAACTACACGGGTGATGGCAAATCAGAGTGCGTTTCTAAACCCGATCAAAGCCGTTTCACTTCGGCTCGTGCGTAACCCGATACGGGTCATCGGTGCGCGTGAGATCGTCAACGACGCGGAACTGGATCGCTCGCTCCTGGCGGGTCCGGACCGGAAAATCGTAGTTCACAGCCTCGTACTCGAACTCGTCGCCGGCCGCGCGGCGGCGCTCGACGAAGGCACGGTGGGCGTCAAGCCGATCGGTGACCACCCGCTCCGCTCGCGCTGAAACGTCGTCGACCCGGTCTTCCAGATCCGCGAGAACCGCCGGATCGAGTTCGTAGCCGACGGAGTTGCGTCCGGCGACCATCGCCGCGAGCGTCGTCGTCCCAGTACCCAGAAACGGGTCGAGGACGGTGTCGTCGTAGAGCGAGTACATACTGATCAGCCGGTAGGGGATCTCGAACGGATACGCCGCCGACCGCTCGCGATCTCCCGAATCCGGCCGGGGGGGGGCGACGCGCTAGCGCGTCCGTCGGATCCGGAATCGTCGTTGCCCCCCTGGAGACGTGCCTGCCGCGTTCCCTGCACGCCCGTCCAGACGTCCGAGAACCAGCGGTTGCGCTCCTCCCAGAAGTACGCCGACTCGTAGCGGCGGGTCACGCCCGGTTCGAACGACCGGGAGTCCGCCCCGTTGCGAAAGAGGAGCACGTGTTCGTGTTCGAGCGTCACGTAAGCGTTCGGCGGCACCATTCCGCTTCCCATAAACTTCGCCGCGCCGTTCGCCGGTTTCCGCCAGAGGACGTCCGGCAACGGGTCGAACCCCAGCGACTCGAACGCCTCGGTCACGCGGACGTGGTTCGGATACACGCGGAACTGATCGTCGATCGTTCTCGTCGCGTCGCCGACGACGATGGCCGCGATGCCGCCAGATCGGAGCACCCGCGACACCTCCTGCCAAACGGAGTCGAGGACCTCGTGCATCGCCTCGAACGCCGCGTCGCCGTCACCGGACTCCAGCGCGCTCGCGACCGCCGCGGACTGCGCAGCGAACTGCTCGTCCCACAGTTCGATCATCGGATACGGCGGCGAGGTGACGACTAAATCGACCGCATCGTCCTCAACGGCCGCCATCGAGCTCGCGTCGCCCGTATAGGTCCGGTGTCGAGTCTCCACGTGCATAGTGTAGGACCATTGGTATGTTAAGGTACGGTCCCCGACGACGGCCGGTCGTCGTTCTCGCGCGGGAGGTTCTGCCGCTCAGAGAAATAATAGTGAACGACGACGAACTCGGCCGCGGGGACGAGAATGAACGAGAGCGCAACGAAACAGCGTCATCTGCATTGTGGGAGAATCGTACCTACGGAATAGAGAGCGGGAGCCGGCTCACCCGCAGTGACAATCGGGCGGTTTCTCACCCTCTAGGGGAAAAATACTTTTTCGATATCGTGGTTTATGCAGTAAAAAATACTATCAAGGAATCACCGCGTTTCTCTTCGGAAGCGTCTTTATGACTGCTGGTGGCGGTGGTGCCGCCTTCTCCGTCTATGGAGTGTTTCAGGGGAGCAGGCCGATGTTACTGGTCTTCGGGGCTTGCGGTGGAGTGTTCTGCCTGATCGGGGTGGGGCTCGTATATCTCGCAGTCGTCGACTCTACCAGATGGGCTGCGGAAAGGAGACTCACCAGTTCCGGGTTCGATCCCGGTCCGGGCTGGGGCGCTGAGTGACAAACCACCCGCTGACCGCACCCTCGGTTGAGTGCGTCCGTTCGGTACAAGATCAGATCCCCTTTGAGGACCCTCTGGAACGGTTTTGACCCTGATGGATTCTAAACCGAACGACTGAGTAGAGATTGTGGTTCAATCGAATCGACTTGGCTTGTGGCGGATTCATTGCTTTTCTCCACCACGGCTGAAATCGGACGGTAGAAGGCCTCGTATGCTCGGTCAGGGATTTGAACCCTGGTCCTCGGCTCGAAAGGCCAAGATGATTGGCCGGACTACACCAACCGAGCCTGCATCTTTGAATGACGGGCAGAATTGTTTAAAGATTCCGTTACAGAGGCGGTACGACACCGTGTCGCGCACATTCCTCCGTCCCCGGTCTAGCCCCTCACCGACCGCTTCGTCCGCTCAACGGACGACCGTCACCGGCACTGGGGACCGGTTGAACACCGTCTTCGCGACGTTTCCGACGACGAGCCGTTCTGCGACCGTTCCGCCGTGACTCCCCACAACGACAGCGTCGAACTCCGAGGCGCGATTGACGATCTCACGAGCGGGATGGCCGAGTCCGACGGTAGTGTCGATCGCTCGACCCAGTTCCTCCGCGATGTCCCGCGCACGGTCGAACACCGGTGCAGCGAGTTCTCTGGCCTTCGATTGCGGATCTTCCGCTGTCACGACGGCCGTCAGTTTACCCATCAGTTGTGTCGGTTCACCGACAACCGTCGGGACCGTGATCTCCGCATCGTCGTGGACGTCGAGCGTGTACTCCAGCGCCATATCAGCCATCTCCGAGTCGTCCATCGGACCGAGAACTCGTGACACCATACCCGGCCGCTCGGCGCGGACGTACTACGCTACTTCCCCTCGAATTCCGGTTCGTGATCGCCCATAAACGCCGTCATTCCGGTCATCAGGTCGTCGGTGTCAAAGAGTAGTCCAAACGACTGCGCCTCAAGATCGAGGCCGGCGTCGACGTCGTCCCACCCGCGGTGCATCGCGCGCTTGGTGTATCGCTGTGCGATCGGTGGTCCCGCGGCGAGATCGCGCGCCAACTCGAACGCCCGGTCGTCGAACTCGCCGTTCGGAACGACGTCAGTGAGAAAGCCGTACTCCCGCATCGTCTCGGGGTCGTAGCGGTCGGCGGTGAAGATGATCTCCTTCGCGCGGCCCATCCCGACGAGTCGCGGTAGCCGGACCGTCCCGCCCCAGCCGGGCAGCAGGCCGAGGTCGTGTTCCGGTTGGCCGAACTCCGAGCGCTCGGAGGCGATTCGCAGATCCGCACCCATCGTGAGTTCCATCCCGCCGCCGAGACAGTAGCCGTCGATTCCGACCACCACCGGCACGTCGGCACGCTCTAACCCCGCCACTACCTCCTGGCCGCGACGAGAGATGTCGGCCGCGGCGTTTGCGTCGCCGACACCACCGGACATCGACTGTATATCTGCGCCCGCGGAGAATGCCCTATCGCCCGCGCCAGTGATGAGGATCGCTCGAACCGACTCGTCGGCATCGAACCGCGAGACGGCGTCGTCGAGTTCATCCAGGAGTTCTGTCGTGATCGTATTCATCCGGTGTGGGCGGTCCAGACGGATCTGCCCGACCGAGTCGCGGACCTCGATTTCGAGCGTCTCGTATTCGTACGCGTCGTCCACGTCATAGTCGTCCGCTTCGTGGAATCGTCCGTCGGAAGCGACCAGATCCCGAAGATACGGGACCGACTCGTATCGCGCTGCCCCGGTCTCCTCGTGCCGCGTTTCGAGCACGTCGAGGAGGTGCTTGAGGTCGGCTTCGTCGACCATCTTCGCAGGGCCGTCCGACCACCGGCCGCCGAGTTTGACTGCGGTGTCGATGGCAGCAGGGCCAGCAACGTCCTCGCCGACGAGTGCGGCGACCTCGTTTGCGAGTACCGCCAGGAGTCGGTCGGCGACCTCGTCGCGGATCCGGTCGGAAGGGACCTGAGCGCCCTCGCCATTCTCGTAATCGTAGAAGCCTTCGCCGGCCTTTCTCCCGAGTGCGTCGGCGTCAACCTTCGATTCGAGCAAGGGACAGGGGCGGTACTGGTCGCCCAGCGCCTCGTGCATATGTTCGAGGACGTGGTAGCCGACGTCGATCCCGACCTGATCTGCGAGCTCGAACGCGCCCATTGGGAGTCCGAGGCCGTACTTCGCCGTGGAATCGACCTCCGCAACCGTCGCCTCGTCGGTGTGAACGAGCCACGCCGCTTCGTTCATCAGCGGGACCAGAACGCGGTTGACGATGAATCCGGGGCTGTCTTTGCGGACTCGGACGGGCGTTTTGTCCATCGCGGCGGCGAGGTCGGAGATCAGCGTCGCGGTCGCCTCGCTTGTCTCCGCGCCGGAGATGACTTCGACCAGGTCCATCCGAACGGGTGGGTTGAAAAAGTGCATTCCACAGAACCGCTCGGGGCGGTCGGTGACGCTGGCCAGTTCCGTGATCGAGAGGCTCGACGTGTTCGTCGCGAACACTGCGCCGTTGGGCGCGACCGTCTCGAGATCCTGGTAGACGTCTTTCTTGATTCCCAGCTTCTCGGGGACGGCTTCGATCACGACGTCGGCGTCTTCGACGGCGTCGCCGAGGTCGACGTACGTCGAGAGCCGGTCGAGCGTCGCCGCCGCGTCGTCGGGTTCGAGTTGTTCCTGTTCGACGAGTTTATCGAGCGACCACTCGATCTCCTCGTAGCCGTCTTCGACGAACGCGGCTTCGATGTCTCGGAGCCGAACCTCGAACCCCGCCAGGGCGGCCACCTCGGCGATCCCGTGACCCATACTCCCCGCACCGAGAACCGTGATCGTGTTGACGTCGTCGATTTCCATACGTCGTCGTGGGCGTCGTGGCGTTTCAACGTTTCTTTGACTCGAATAAGAAACCTGCGAGGCGTTTATTTCGTTGCGAACGTCAGTCGACTACGTACCACAGATACCGACTCGCGTAACTCCGGTACGGTCGCCACCGCTCGGCGTGCTCGACCATCCCCTCGCGGTCGGTGTTCTCGAACCCGTAGAGCGTCGACATTCCGGTCCGGATTCCCAGATCCTCGACCGGGAAGACGTCTTGCCGGCCGAGCACGAAGATGAGATACATCTTCGCGGTCCAGGTCCCGACGCCACGGATCTCGGTCAGCGTTGCGATGACTTCGTCGTCGTCAGCGCCAGCGAGACCCGCGCGGGAGAGATCACGTTCTCGAAACGCCCTCGCGACGTTACGGACGTATTCGATCTTCAATCGAGAGAGCCCGACGTCCCGAAGCGTGGACTCGTCGGTCGCGAGGATCTCCTCCGGCGTCACGTCGACGCGGTCGAAGAGTCGCTCACGGATCGCCGCGGCCGACTCTGTCGAGAGTTGTTGATTCACGATCGCGACGACGAACCGCGCGAACTCGTCGTCGGCCGTACCGATGGGGAGTTCACCGTGTGTTTCGACGAGCGGCCCGAGTTGCGGGTCGGTGCGTACCGGATCCATCGGCCGGAGGTGAGAGCGCGGGGGACAAAGAACTCTCGCACCAGTGTATAATAATCGTCCGAGCCAACAGAGCGTATGGGCGAATCGGACGGTCCGTCGGACGCGGGCGCGGCGGTCGCCATCGAGCGACCCGACATCGACGAGATCGAGACGTTGGTGGAGATGTGGGTCGGGCTCGCGTCCGGCCAGCGAGCGTTCAGTTCGCACGTCGAAGCCGAAGCGAATCGGGCACACGTGCGCGACTCGATCGCCCGACACGCCGTGACCGGCGGCGTCAAGATCGCGCGCCTCGATGGATCGATCGTCGGGTTCGTCACGTTCGGCCCGGAGCGGGGCGGGTACGATCTGGACGCGACGCGCGGTATCGTTCGGAACCTCTTCGTTCGGCAGGAGTACCGGAGTCAGGGCATCGGAGGACGATTGCTCGAGGCCGCCGAATCCGCGCTCAGCGACTCTGATGTGACTGTCGTCGCACTGGAGACGATGGCGGAGAACGACCGCGCTCGGGCATTTTATCGGGAGCGTGGGTACGAACCACACCGGGTCGAGTTAGAGAAGTCGATGGCGAGCGGCGAGGAAATTGACGAAGATACTGAAGCGGACGGCGAGGATGCCGATTCGGCCGACGGGGATGATGCCGTCGAGGGAGATACCGAAGCGACCGGCAGCGATGGCAAAACGGTCAACGAGGACGACTCGACCGACGATCAGTGAGTGATTGGCAGCCACGACTGGGAGACGGTGCTCGACGAAAACGACACACACTCAAAGGAGGACTGAGTACGTCGATCCGCGCCAGGGGAGCATGGGCGGTTCATGCACTCGACTTGTAATCGAGACTTCGTGGGTTCAAATCCCACCCCTGGCTCTACCAACCGATCCGATGTCGGACCGCACTCCTTCGGAACGGCCTCACGTACACAGAATCGACCGCCGAGCGGTCAGCGAGTTGCGTCGATGACCGGACGGCTGGTCGTCGTCGCTGGTTTGCCGGGCGTCGGCAAGACCACCGTCTCCCGGGAAATCGCCGACCGGCTCGGCGGCCGACTCGTCAGGACTGACGTAGTTCGCAGAGACTGTTTCTCCGACCCGCGGTACACCGCTGAGGAGCGTGCGACGGTCTACGACGAACTGTTCGAGCGTGGCCGCTCGACCGCCGCTGAGGGAGGGGTGGCGGTCCTCGACGGGACCTTCCGGAAGCGGGCCGACCGCGAGCGCGCAGCGGCCGTCGCCGACGCGGAAGGCGTCCCGCTCGACATCGTCGCTGTCGAGTGCGAGGAAGCCGTCGTCAGAGAGCGGATCGCGAGACGCGAGGACGACGAGAGCGACGCCGACTTCGAGATTCACCGTCGCTTCCGCGAGCGGTACGAACCGATCGAACTGGACCACGTCAGAATCGACAATTCCGGCGGTCTCGACTCGATGCGGTCGCAACTCGACGACGTGTTTTAGCCGGACCGGCCGCAGCCTCGTAGTTCGGGACAGCGGACCGAACGGAGGGAACGAGCGTCAGCGGGATGCCCGGTGTGAGGGCCACCGATTGAGGGTGTGGGGAGGGGAGGGGACTGTGGGTGAACGGATGGGAGGTGTGCGTCGGCGGGGAGCCGATTCGGGGGCGGCCCAACCGGGGCACTCACTGCTATGGGGGAAAGGCACCTAAAGGCGACTTAGCCTCAAAGAACCGTTTGACCTATCAGCTTATCGGCCGCGATTCGACGGCAAAAGGATCAACGCACCCGGAATTGAGAGTGTCAACAGTTGAAGGGGGTTGTCGCGGATGTCGAACTCGGGATCCATCGGTTGCGTCTGCACGTCGGTGATGTGGAGTGAGGAGTAGTAGACGATGACGTGTGTCAGCGCGTAGCCGATGATGAACGGCACCTCGAGCGGGTAGGTAACTCCCACATTCGCGAGCAGATCGAAGATCACGGCGACGGCCGAGGTGACCGCAAACAGGTCACCGAGATGGAGCGTAACGCCAGTGAACGCCGTGACTGCGGTGTCGATCGTAGACGACGTGGTCGGCGCGTAGAGGAACGCGGTCAGGACACTCGTGGCGATGAGGCCCATCCCGATAAAGAACCCGACGATCGGGTACGCGTACTCCATTATCCGAGCGATGAGCGCCGATAATTATAATCGTATCCCCCCAGATATCAGATCCGAGTATGAGACGCAACCGAGGCGAACCGGACTCGCAGTGCGACACAGGGATCAGGGGTCGCCGCTCGTTGTCCGTCCGCGATCGCCGTCACCGCCTCGGTTCGGCCCGTAAGGACCGTTCTCTGAGCCACCGTTGCCAGCGCTCTGGCTACCGTTACCGTCTCTCGAATCGCCCCCCTCCTCAGAATCCGTTTCGTTCCCATCGCCGCTCTGTGAGTCGGTTTGGGACGTCGAGTCACCAGCTCCGGGCGCACCTTGCTCATCACCACCGCGGTCAGTCGTCGTGTTCTGGTCGGCGTCGTTGTCGCGTCCTGACGCGTCGCCACTGCTTTCGGGCGCATCGTCGTTGGGACCCGAGCCGTCGCGACGTCCGGGTGCATCGTCGTCCGCTTCGGGCGGGCCGGCACCCATTCCGCGGCCAGGGTTATCACCAGCGATGCCCCTGGCGATTTCCGCCGTCTCCGGACCGGAGAGGTTCCGCGCCTCCTCTCGGAGCTGTTCGATGTTCGAGTGGTTGATCCCTTTCTGCTCGCGGACCGGCTCGGGGAGCGATATCGCGGTCTCATTGGCCCGCTCGAGACGTTCCTCCAGCGAATTGATCTCGGCGGTTATCTGCGCGATCTCCGCTCGGTATCGGCCCTGCGAAATCGTCCCGTTTTCTCGGGCCTGGTCGAGTTCGGTGAGCCGCTCTCGGAGGTCACTGAGGCGGTCACGGCTTTCGTTCAGCGCTCCGGCGACGACGTCCGCCTTGGACTCGTTGCTGGCCGCGGCGGCGACCCGCTGGCCGAAGGTCCGGGATTCGACTTCTGAGTCGATCTCGGTCGCCTGCACGCCGATTACCCCTGCCAACTGGGCACCCGGAGCAATCGCAGTGCCGTTGCTGGATGCCGTGTCATTTCCGGAGTCCGAAGCCGTCGTCTCCGTACCCGTCGCGTTCGTCGCCGTCGTCTGCGAGACGGTTTCGCCGTCTTGAGCCTGTGCCAACGCCGACGTGGTAGGCACTGTTCCGGCGGCCGCGACGACTCCGGCCGGCGCGGCCGCCACGACGACGACGGCAATCAAGAGTGCGGATACTGTTCTCATCGATTCGTTATTGCGGCCGTCTCGGCATATACATCCGTCATCGTTACCCCAATTTTGCCCGGATTAACTCGGTTTACATCCCGAATCTGGAAAGTCTCGGACCGGTTTCACTGTGGAGCGCGGATCAGTCATCGTCCCCCGGTTCGAGTCCCTCGTCAGGCAACACTAACACGTTCTCGCGGCCGAGGCGGAAGGCATCGAGTTCGCCCGCGTCGCGCATCTTCCTGACGACCTGACTCGTTTTCGCATCCGTCCAATCGAGCGTCTGTGCGACCTCCTGCTGTTTCATCCGCCCGCCTTTGTGTTCGACGAGCGCCAGCACGCGCTCCTGGTTGCTCAGGAGTTCGTTCTCCCACGGGAGTGTGTCCGGGCCCGACGCTGCCGTCGAGTCGTCTTCGTCGGCGTCAGCCGCCTCCGAGTCGGTGGCGACCGCCGATCCAGCCGTTGTAGCCGGCGTCTCACCGGAATCGCCGCTCGTCGCTGCAGGCTCGTCCTCTGACGCGTCTGGCGAATCTGCATTCCCCACGGTAGACGCAGCGGCCGCCGCCTCTGGCCCGCCTCGAGTGGCGACTATCCCGGGGGCCGGCGAGCGGTCCCGTCGCCAGTACAGGTATCCGCCGGCGACGGCAACGATGAGCGCGAGCACGAGCGCGACGACGAGGCCCGGGCTCGAGCCCAGTAACCCGGCGTCCGCGGGGGTGGTCGTGGGCGCCGAACCGGCTGTCGCCGGAGCGGCTTCCTCGCTGACGGTCAGCGACGGCTCGCTGGGGCCGAATTCGAGCGGCCCGCCCCAGACGACGATCCGTGACCCGCGCCGCGTGTCCGTCGGTTCGGGCTGAACCGACTCGAGCGCGTAGCCCTCCGGCCAGGCGAACTGGAGGGACGTCTCGCTGTCGAGGAAGAGTCCGGCGAGCGCGTCGCCCGCGCGGAGGGTCCCGCTATCGACGACTGAGAAGTTCGTCCAGACGAACGTGTATGTGACGACGCCGTAATCCTGCGGGAGCTGCTGTCGCGTCGCCGTGACTGAGACGTTCCGAATAGTCATCTCGCGACCGGTCGCGTTCTCCGCGGTCGCCGCGGTGGACGCCATCCGATTCCGGAACTGGCTGGTGTACCGCGACTCGTTTGCTCCAATGTCCTCGCGCAGCGAGAGGAAGGCGTCAGTCGTCTCGTTCGAATCGAGTTGAACCCGGTAGTCGATCGCCCACACCGCGTCGCCGTTCGGTCGGAGTTCGATCCGCATCGAGACGTCGTCGGGGTTGATGCCCGTCTGTGCGACCGTATCTGTGGGCTGAGCCGACGCGCTCGGCGTCGTCGCACCGATGCCGCCGACCATTACGACAACGATGAGAGCAACACACGCGAGTCGCGCTGCGCGCTCGGTCATCTCGTGCACCTCTCGAACCGGCAGATACAAACCACTTCCGAGAACGATTCCGGAACGGTCGGCCGCGAATTAGTCAGACGTCGAAGACGACGTACGCCGACCAGCCTGATGTCGTCTCCTCGATCCGCATCTCCGAGTAGGTGACTGCCTTCACCTCTCTGGCATCGATCGACTCCAGCGGAACCCCGCGATACGAGCCTGAGAGGTGCCATCGCCCCCCGGGATCGGTGGTTGGATCGTCGGCGTCTGATGCCGCATCCGTCGGATCGTCGGGCAGAGAAAGTTGGACACGGTGGTCGGTCGGGAGCACGCCCCGGACGTCCCGCTCGTAGATGAGTTGATCGAGATAATCGAACAGCAGCGCTTCCAGTCCCTCGGCCTCGACCGCGACCTCGAACGTCCCGTGACGGTCGTCGGTGGGGACCGCATCGCAAGAGGCGGCGACGAAACCGTCGGCAACTGCCGCGAACAGGGCTGCGAGCGTCGCCCCGGTCGCCTCAACGGCGACATCGGCAGTATGGTCGCGTAGATCGAACGACATACATCACAACCGATGGCGGTCGGATATACGTGTGCCGGACCGCGGCGGCGGGCGCCACCACCGGGCGGGGCTTTCGCGGTTTTCCCGAAAGCCGTTAGACCCGGCGGTGACTACGGGGGGCCGATGACCGTTATCGGCCTCGACGATACCGACTCGCGGGAGCGAGGGATGTGCACGACGTATCTCGCAACCCGGCTGGCGTCGGCCATCAAGCAGGCCGGAGGACAGATCGACCAACGGCTGCTCATCCGGCTGAACCCCGCAGTCGAGCACAAAACGCGGGGGAACGCCGCATTGGCAGTTCACACGGACGTCGAACCGGTTCGGGCTCTGGCTCTTGCGGTCGAAGAGTTGGAGCCGCTGGCCGAGGTCGACGACCCGCGGACGAGTCCGGGCGTCGTCGTCGCCGATGACGACGCCGAAGCGGTCCCCAAATCGGTCGCAGCGTTTGCCGAGCGGGCGGTCCGCGATCTGCTCGAACTCGACGACGCGCTCGAACTGCTCGAAACCGTCGGCTACCGACATCGTGGGTGGGCTGGCGGTCGGGGCCGGATCGGCGCGCTCGCCGCGGTCGGTGCGTGGAGAGCGTTCGACGAGTGGACCCACGAACACATCGCGTACCGCGAGTTCGAGCGGTGCGGCACGCCGCGATCGGTCGACGAGACATCACTTTTTCGGGCCGCAAAGGCGTACTATCCCCAGGCCTGGGACACCGTCGACCGGGTCGAGTCACAGGCGGTCTGCGTCCCGAACGCGCCCGGGCCGATTCTCTACGGAATCCGCGGCGACGACGCAGAGTCCGTTTGCGCGCTCGCGAGTGAGGTCCAGAGCGAACCTGTCGAACGGTCGGCGACATTCCTGACGAACCAGGGGACCGACAGCCACCTTCGCCACGGGTCGATCGGTGACCTCCGGGACGGCCGCGCGTACCGCGTCGATGGAACCGTGACGGACCGCCCGGAGACTCGCCGGGGCGGCCACGTCTTCGTCCCAGTCACCGACCCGACAGCCGGAGCGACCGTGGAGTGTGTCGCCTTCGAGCCGACGAAGCGGTTTCGCGACCGGGTGCGCGCGCTGTCTCCCGGCGACGAGGTCACGGTCTGCGGAGAGGTGAGCGACGGAACGGTCAAACTGGAGAAGTTCGCCGTCCGCGCGCTCCGACGGACCGCAGCGACGACGCCGACCTGCGACGCGTGTGGCCGGTCGATGGAGAGCGCCGGACGCGATCAGGGGTACCGGTGTCGTGACTGTGGAACGACAGCCCCCGGACCCGCAACTGTCGAACTTGACCGTGACCTCGAACCGGGGTGGTACGAGGTGCCGCCGTGTGCCCGCCGTCACATCGCGAAACCGCTGGTGCGCGGCGGCTTCGACGCCCCCACGCATCCGGCGCGGTGAGATTCGCCGATCAGCCCTCGACCACCAAAATCTCCGTATTGTCCCGGCGATCGACGTACTGGCTGCCCGACGGCGGCTTGACGTCGACGACGAGCGTCCCGGTCTCCTGATTCGCCCGCGTGTCGGGTGCGACCGTCACCGTCACGCGCCCGTCCGGGTTCGACGTCGCCGTGAGAACGCCATCGAGTTTGGCGCTCCCGGATCGAAGGATCACCGTCGCGCCCTCGACCGGGTCGCCGTCGTCGTCGACGACGGTGAGTTGCACCTGCTGTTCGCCCGGTTCGACCACGTCCGGCGATGGACGGACGTCGAGTTCGGAGACCGCGAGGCCCTGCACACCAGAGAGCATATTTAGCATCACGCTCATCGTGGCGACACCGACGACGAGGGCGATGACCAGCCTGATCGGGAGCCCTTCGATGGCGCGATCGTCCGCGGCGAACCGCCGGAGTTCGTGGAACATACCCGCTCTGGCCTCGTGTTCGTATATGAATCAACGGGCGGTCGTTTATATACGATCGGGCAACCAGAGTCCCCGATGCACGCAGAAGTGCTTGGCCGGGCCGACTGCGACGACGGCGGACCGGTCGGTCGCCTCGGCGATCACCGCGCACGGGACGGGAGTCGGGGTGCTGCGGTCGGGATCGACCTCGATCGACCACACGCCACACTCGTCGTCGGAAAGCGAGGCTACGGAAAGTCCTACACTCTAGGCGTGCTCGCCGAGGCGGCGGCGCGCGCGCCGGGCATCGCCCCGGTCGTCGTCGATCCGATGGGCGTCTTCCGCGGACTGACGGATACAGCCGACGGGGCACCGGTACCGGCCCGAGTCATCGACGAACCGACAATCCGAGCCGACGCAGTCCCGCCGTCGAGGTGGCCGGCACTGGTTGGCAGCGACCCCGACAGTCCCGTCGGTGCGCTCGTGTGGCACGCTGCGGCCGAGGCTGGAACCCTCGGTGGGATGCAGGCGGTCGTCACGGAATCAGGCGCGACTGACGGCGTTCGGCGGGCCGCGACGAACCGCCTCCGGCGCGCCGCGTCCTGGGACGCGTTCGCCGCCGACGGACTAAACGCGAGCGAACTGATGGGCGGCGAGGCCACAGTGCTCGACTGTTCGGGACTCGACGACGCGCCGGCGAACGCAGTCGTCACGGGTGTCACAGCCGCGCTCTATGCGTGTCGAGTCCGGATAGGTCGTGGGGGCAACGCACCGCCGCTCAGTGAATCTGGAGGCCAGCGCCTCCCGTGGCTCCTCGTCGACGAAGCGCACGTGTTCTTCGAGGGAGTCGCCAGCGCCGCCCTCAGGCGGGTTCTCACGCGCGGTCGCGCGCCGGGCGTCTCGCTCGTCGCGGCCACCCAGCGACCGAGCGCGCTCCCCGAGGTGGCGGTCTCCCAGTCGGATCTCCGGATCGTCCACCGACTGACTGCCGGTGCGGACGTCCGCGCGCTCACGGCGGCCGACCCGGCCTACCTCGACGACGACGTTACTGACGCACTGCCGACCGCGTCCGGCGAGGCGCTCGTGATCGACGACACTGCGGAGGCGGTCCGCACGGTCGCGATCCGAGCGCGAGACACGCCTCACGGCGGATCGAGTCCGCGTGCCGCGACAGCGATCCCGGAGGACGCGACTGAAACTGACGAGTGCGCCGGGGTGTGACGCAGGAGCGATGACCGACAGGCTGATTCCCGTCCTCGTCGCGTTGGGCGGGTTCGTCGGCGCGGCGTGTCGCTACGCCGTCGGCGTGGCCGTCCCGGGGTCGGCGCCCGTCGGCACGCTGGCGGTGAACGTCCTCGGGAGTCTCGCGCTGGCGGCGTCGGTCGGCGTCGTTCGATCGCGGCGGCTCCGCTACTTCCTCGCGACCGGCCTGCTGTCGTCGTTCACCACCTACAGCACCTTCGCGGTCCAGACCGTCTCGCTCGGCCCAGTATGGGGACTGGCGAACGTCGGTGCCAACTACGCGCTCGGGTTCGCGGCCGTACTCGCAGGCCTGGCTCTCGGGAGGCGACTCACGTGACCACCTGGCTCGCGGCGCTTCCGGACGCACTCCTCGTCGGGGTCGGCGGCTCGCTCGGCGCGCTCGCGCGGTACGGCGTCGACGTCGCGCTCGACGGGGGACGATCGAGCACGTTCGCGGTCAACGTCGTCGGGAGCATCGCGCTCGGCGCGCTCGTCACGTCGGCGGCACCGGAGCAAATCCTGACCGTCGCCGGGGCGGGCTTCTGCGGGGCGTTCACGACGTTCTCGTCGTTCGCCGTCAACGTCTCTGAGGCGGCCGCGAACGGACGGCATCGGCTGGCCGCCATCGACGCTGCTGGGACGCTCGTGACGGCGCTCGTCGGCGTCGGGATCGGTGCGGTCCTGGCTGGGCTGTGATCGCTCACTCCCCGCCACGGAACTGCGTCGTCCACGTTCGGGTCGAGACCAGCCACAACCTCCTTTTCGCGTGCTGTGCAATGAACGGTATGCGCATCGAGTGCCCCTACTGCGATGTCGAAGTCGACGTCACGAATCTGACCTCTCACGTCCGCCGGATGGAAGGCGACGGACACGGCGCTCACGGGACGGTCCCGACGAAGCGCGTCGACAGCCCCTGGAACATCCGTATCGAGACGAGTCCAGCGGAGGCGAAGGCCGATCAGGACTCTGATCTCGACGCCACGTACGTCGAAGAGCGGATCCGCCGCGGCCGGTGTCCCGGTTGTGACCTCGGCGTCGTCGGACTCAAAGGGGGCGACGGATGGCTCTCCAGCGGTCGCCGCCGCCTGGCGTGTCCCAACTGCGGGTGGGAGAGTCCCGAGTGGGTCACAGTCGATAGCTGATTTATGCCACAAGGGGGCCGCTGACGTCGACTGAAGTAATCAGAGAAAGTGGGTGGCGGGTGTGAGCGCTCTCTTCTCGGTCGCTGCACGGCTGTTCGGCTACTGGTATTCACATCCCGCTGGCGACAGTTCAAGAGTCACAAATCCGAGGACACGCGACGCACTCCTCGTCGCTTTGTTTACCGCAGAACACGCCCGAGGCGGGATTTGAACCCGCGTCACGACCGTGACAGGGTCGTATGATGGGCCACTACACCACCCGGGCAGACATACACCCGTTTGCCGGACCCGAATTTAAGACTTTCCAAACGCGCGTGCCACGTCATCCCACCGGGCCTCGGGCACGTGTCCACGGGTTCCAGTGGCGTCTGACACTCAAATCGCCGTTTGACCCTTCGCCGGTTTTTGAGGGGTGGGGGACCACTACCCGACAGGGATGGACCTGACTGCCGAACCCCTCCGCCGACGACTGCCCGCGGTCACGGGTCTCGCCCGTGCGAGCCGGGATGTCGCCGGCGGCCTCGCTGACGCCTCCCACCGCGGGCTGGCCGCCGCCGCCAGCACCGCCCGCGCCGGTGCGTTCTGGGCGAGCATCGTCCTCCCGTTCCTCCACGTGCCGCTCCTGTTCGTCGTCGGCCTCTCCGGGTCGACGACGCCCGCGCTGGTCACGCTGTGGGCCCTCCACGCCACCGCGCTCGCCCTCGGCGCGAGCCACGACCCCGGGCGCCGCGAGTAGCGTTCAGAACACGTCCTCGGCGTCGAGTCGGTCGTCGTTGACCGTCCCGCGAACGGTGACCTCCTGGCCCAGTGTCAGCGTCGCGTCGGTGTCGACCTGCACCGTCTCCTCGCCGTCGTCGAGGATCACCGGGTCGCCCGTCTGGACGACCGTTCCCGTGAACTCGACCGCCTCGGCGGTCGCCGCGGTCGCCCCGCCGTCGGCCGTCGTCTCCCCGGCGCCGTCGGCGACGCTGTCGTCCGACGCGGCGGTATCGTTCTCGTCGCTCGCGTCGCCGGTGAACGCGCCCAGACCGGTGTCCTTGTTCGCCGACTCGGCGCCGTCGTCGGGCGCGGCCGCGCCGGCGCCCGTGTTCTCGTCGAGGACGACGACCGTCGAGCGCCATCCGGCCGAGGCCTCCAGGTCGTCCTGCCAGCCGTCCTGGATCTCGGCGTCGGCGACGAACACCTCGTCGCCGGGCGCGATCTCCTTGTCCGCCTTCTCGCCCCACAGCGCGACGCGGATGTCGCCCGTGGCGTCCTGGATGCGGACGTTGCGGACCTGGCCCTCGCTGCCGTCGTCGCGGTCGAAGGTCCGCTTTGGGTCGGCCGACCGCACCACGCCCGCCAGGTCGACCACCTCGTCTATCTCGACGCCGTCTATCGGGTCGGTCTCGGGCGTGAAGTCCACGTCGTCGTCCGTCTCCTCGACCGCCCCTTCCTCGCCGACGTGCAGTTCCAGGTCGCCCTCCCGCTCGCGGACGTACCCCTCGACGACCTCGACGGCCGTTCCCGGCTGTAGTTCGTCGGCGCGGTCGGCGCGCTCGTCCCACAGCGTCACGCGCACCCGCCCGGTCTCGTCGCCCAGCAGGAAGTTCGCGACCCGCCCCTCGCTGCCGTCGTCGCGGTCGAAGGTCCGCACCGACTCGGTGTCGAGGACGATCCCCCGCACCGACACGCCCGACTGGCCCATCGTCAGCGAGTCGACCGTCGCGCCCTCGCCGGGCTGGACGTCGATCTCGGCGTCCTCGTCGGGTTCGGCCTTGTCGACCGACACCTCCAGCCCGCTGTAGCCGTCCTTGGGACGACCCGCTATTCGGAGGACCTCTCCGACCTCCAGTTGCCCGTCGGCGATCGACTCGGCCTGTTCGTCCCAGAACGCCAGGCGCACGGTCCCCGTCTCGTCGGCCGCGTCCACGTTGAGGACCCGCCCCTCCTCGTCCTCGCCGTCGCGCTCGAACGTGCGCAGCTCGCCGATAGAGACGACCTTCGCGAGGAACTTCACCTCGTCCATGCCGGGTTCGATGTCGGCCACCGTCTCGACTTCCCCCTCGTTGAGTTCGTGCGCGATGAGCATCGCCGCCGTCTCCTCGTCGGCGAGGCCACCCATCTGCTCGACTTTCTCCTCGACGGCCTCGCGGAACTCCTCCTCGGAGACGTCGGTCTCCAGGTCCGCGTAGATGTCCTCTATCGCACCCATCAGTCTAGGCTGTGGCATGGCTCCTCGCCGCTTAAGCGTTGTCGTTGGTCCGCTCTCGTCTTCCCGTCCGGCGAATTCTCCACGGCCGGCGCCGGTATCGACCGCCCGGCGCACACTCGGTCGGACATGGACGCCGGTGGTCGCCCGCCCGGTGATAAATCTACGGTCGGTCGACGGTCGCGGCCGTGGTTCGCTCGTCGCCGTGGACGTGGACCACTTCGACGGTCCCCGGGAGCCCACCCGCGACGGCCACCGTCGCCTCGTAGCTGATCTCGCTGATGCAGTCGCCGGCGACTGCGGTCTCGGAGGACCGCTCGGACGCCACCGTCACCGTGAGCGTGCCGTCCTCGTAGCTGACCGACGCCAGCCGCGCGACGTAGGCGAGGTCGTTCCCCCAGACCGTGCCGGTCACCGTGACCGTTCCCGCCGACTCGTCGAACGAGACGGTCGCCTCGTCGCGCACCTGGCCACAGCCACTGTCCGTGACCGTCAGCGACCGGTCGGTGACCGACGGCTCGGCGTCGTCGGTCGGCGTCCCCGTCGGCGTGTCGGTGTCGTCGGGCATCGTGGTGTCAGTGTCCGCGTCGGTCCCGGCGTCCGGTTCCGTGGCGAGACAGCCGGTCAGCCAGAGGACGGACGCGCCGGCGAACCCGCGGAGAACGTGTCTGCGTTCCATATCCACAGGACTGCGCACGGAAATAAGGGTTTTGTCGAGGCTCAATCGCGCCTTTGAGACGGGCCCGCCGGATCGTAACCCCTTTAGCCGACTCCCCGCTACGGGGAGACGAGTCCGGATAGGGTAGTGGACTATCCTCTTGGCTTGCGGAGCCAGGGACCGGAGTTCAAATCTCCGTCCGGACGTTCTCGACGGTCCAAGACGGTGAGCGGAGCGAACCGTCGGAGTCGTCGAGAACGTGCGCAACGGAAGATTCGAGCAGACGAGTCGCAGTCCCGGAACGCCCGAGCGAAGCGAGGGCGCACGCCCGGAACGTCTCGGCGAGTTCAAATCTCCGTCCGGACGTTTCTGCCGACACCACACCGCGAGCGACAGCGAGCGGTCCGGAACGGACACCCGACCTGTCAGCCGACCCTGTTGTTCCCGTCGACGTATCCGTCGGTCAGTGCTGGCGAGTTACCGACCAGCGTGACGACCTGGTCTTCGACCCCGTCCGCGTCCGGGCCGTTCGCCGCGAAACTGAAGTTGTTGCGGGTGACGTACACTACCCAGCTCGGACTGTCCGAGTAGGTTTCCTCCCAGGCCGATTCCGCGTCGCCGGCCGACGGCCACCGGAGGATTTCGACGAAGTATTCGCCACCGTCCGCGTCGGTGTAGAACGCGCCGTAGCCGGCCTCCGCCCCGACCGATTCGAGCGAGTCGGCGGTCTGTTCGACGAGTTCCCCCTGCTCCCATCCCTCCGGCGGTTCCGGCAGGAGGGCCCGCGGGTCGGCGTCGGACGGCGGCGTCGAGGCGCTTTCGGCTCCTGCCCCGCCGGCCGTCGGGGTCTCACTCGCGGGGTCTCCGCCGGCGGTCGGGGCGTCAGTGCCTCCACCCGTCTCACCCCCACCGCTACAACCGGCGACTATTGCTGCTCCGAACACTGCCAACGACTGGCGACGCGATCGACCCATGTCTGCCGGTAGTGCACTGTTCGAAGGTAACAATCATGCGGCCGAGTTTTCAGAATCGATAGCACCGTCCGTCGTACTGGACGTTTTTCAACGTCGGGCCCCGAGTGGTCGTATGGTCGGGTCACGGGCCGCCACCGCGGCCGTCGGTAGCCTGCTGGTCACCGTGGCGCTGTGGTGGTATTTCGAGACGCCCGTCGTCTTCTCGCTTCTCGTGTTCGTTCCGCTCCTGTTTCGGGGACTTGGAAGCGACGAACCCGAAATCGTCCAGGAGTGTCCGACCTGTGGGTTCCAGGCGACCGTCGACGCCTACGACTACTGTCCGCGGGACAGAACGCCGCTTGAAGAACCCGAGTAGCGGTGTGAGCGCCCGTCAGAACCAGCTCGCGAACCAGCTGTCGTCGTCCTCGAGGTCGACCGGGTCCTTGCCGAAGTGTTTTTTCTCCTTGTGGACGAATTGGACCTCCGGGCCGGAGGTGACGGAGAAACTGTCACTGCGGTACTCCTCCTGGACGGCCTCCCAGCGACCCATCTCCCGGACGCCACAGGCGACGACCGTGACCATCGAAAACTCCTCGGTGTAGGCGTCGATCCGCCCGGGCAGCGTCTCGGCGGCGTCGCTCGCCAGTTCGCGGACCACGACGATCCCGATATCGTCGCCGGCGACCACGTCCGCCTCGACCGGCCCGTGGTCGACCCGAACCGGCACGTCGTCGCGGACGTTGCCCATACCCATCGCGACGACGCCCGAGTTCAACCGTTTGTCGAGATACTCCTGCAACTCGGCCTGGAACTCCGATTTCTGTCGGTGGTTCTGTTCCGGGATCCACTCGTCGACGTATTCGAGGACCTCCTTGGACAGCCCGCCAGCGAACATACCGCTCCGTAGGTGTCGCAGACACATCAATTGTCCACTCCGCCCAGTCAGACCAGGACGTACACGACGGCGTAGGCCCCGGCGGCGACGGCGACGGTCGCGAGCGCGGTGCCGACCGCCCGCCAGACGTCCGTCCGGGGGAGTGACGGGACCGTCGGCCACCCGGCAGGCGCGGCGCCGACCACTCCGACGGCGAGGACGCTGTAGACGAACTGGTAGGACACTGCAAGCGTCGGCGCGGGGAGCACGAACGCCGCCCCGCCGTAGACGACTCCCAGCGCGGCCCGCCGCCGGACCTGGTCGACCGCGCGACGGTCGGTCACCCGGCAGGCGGCGACGAAGGCCACCCCCACGGCGGCGAGTTCGACGCCGAAGGCCGCCAGCAGGTGCAACGTCGGGTCGGCCGCCAGTTCGATGCGGTCGGCGACCACGACGGCGTCAAGCGGGTAGAGCATCGCCGGCGGCGACCCGGTGAACAGGTCGCCGAACGGGTGCGTCAGGAGGCCGACCAGCGCCGCGCCGGCGACCGCCCGCGGTGTCAGCCCACGGCGTCGGCCCGCCCGGGCCAGCGCGGATGCGCCGGCGACGAAGGCCGTCGCGACGAGACCGCCGAGTCCGCCCCAGACGACCGTCGCCAGCGCGACCACGCCGACCAGCACGGCGCCGCCGGCCAGCGACCACGCGTCCCGCCCGGCGAGCAGTCCGACCGCGCCCGCGGTGACGAGGCCCACCGGGAGCGCGTGCGTGAGTCCGCGGTGGACCCGGTTGCCGGCCGCCCAGAACGCCTCGACGGTCCCCGACGGCTGCTCGACGAGTCCGACCAGTCCGTAGACGACGTCGACGTCGGGTAGCGTTCCGAACAGTCCGGCGAGAACCGCCGCCGGGACGACGACCGCCCGGTCCCAGCCCAGTCGCTCGCCGGCGAGGGCGACGATGGCGAACGCGAGGAGACCGTGACCGACGAACACGGGTCGGATACGTCGCCAGCGGGCTTAAATCACTTGTGGGCCGCGCTACCGCTGTACACGCGAGTCCGCGTTCGGTCGACACGCCCGGTCGCGTCGGCGCGGCCGCCGGGACGGCCCGACCGGCGACGGGAGTGGCCGACCAGTCACGCCCCGTCCTCGCTGACGATGTGGTGCTGGAGGGCCTGCCGGACGTGGTACCGCACCTCGTCGTCGTCGGCGCTGTCGAGGGCGGCTCGGAGGTACCGCAACGTCTCGTCGGCCGGGGACTCTTCCTCGGCTGTCATGGCCGGGGCTTGCTTCCGGAGCGGTAAACGTCCACTGACTTCACTCCTCGAGGGCGAAGACCGCCCGGAGTTCGGCCTCGATCTCGTCGACGTAGCGGTCGAGCAGCGCCTCGACGCGCTCCTCGTCGGCGACGACGCCCGAGAGCCGCTCGACCGACTCGTCGGGCAGTTCGACGCGGAACTGGCCGTCACCCTCGTAGAAGGGTTCGCTCTCGCTGAGGACCTGCTGGTCGATGGCGTGGACCAGTTCCGAGTCGTAGGTGTCGTTCATCGTGTCGAACGCGGCCTTGTACGCCCGCTGGAGTTCCGTGAAGTAGTTGGCGTACTTGTCCTCGAACTGCTCGGGGTCGAACTTGGCCATATCCGGACAACGGCGACCCCGAGTAAAAGTCGTCCGCCTCCGGTCCCGTCGACTACTTCGAGGAGCGCAGGTAGCCGCCGGCGCCCAGCGAGACGACCGCCAGGAGAACCGAGGCCAGCCGCAGGAGTTGCGGCGTCGAGCCCAGCGGGGGGTCGCCGGTCCGGGTCTCGACCAGGTCGTAGCGTTGCGCCCGCTCGCGGGCCTGCTCCACGCGCGTCTCGTTCACCTCTCCGTCCTCCACGGCGCCGACCTCCTCGGGGTCGACGTAGGCGCGCTCGTCGGCGGGCGGCAGGTGCGCGTCGTCGGCCGGGCGTTCGATGACGAGTCTCCCCGGGGTCGACTGGCTCCCGTTCTCGCGGGCGCGTCTGACCTCGGTCACCGTCGGGTAGTCGAACGCCGGGGCGCCCCGGCCGCGGGCGACGCGGTACTCGCCGCCGTTCTCCAGGGTCGTCACGTACAGCTCCTGGGCGCGCTCCGAGAGGTTCCCGTAGGCGACGACCGGGATCCCCCGCTCGCGTATCTCTGCGGGCGTCCCCGGCGCCGAGCCGCGGGTGTCGTGGACCAGCACCGGCCCGACCGGAAACAGGGCCGGCGCGACGAACAGCACGACCGCGAGGCCGACCAGCGCCGTGCCCGCCCGGTTTCGCCGGCTCATTCGAGGTCGCTCCGTTCGAACAGCCAGTAGCCGACCAGCGGCGGGACGACCAGCCAGACCGCCAGGACGACGACCGAGAACTCGTCCTGGAGGTACAGCGGCAGGACGGTGTTGGCCTCGCTCGAACCGTAGGCGACGTCGTCGGGCAGGCTCGACGTAAATATCGGCCGACGGAGGTCCGTCGGCACCACGAGGTTCGCCGCCTTCCGGTAGGCGACGAATGGGCTCGTGTACTGGACGGCGTTGTACAGGTCCGGGTTGGGGTCGGCGCCCAGAAGCGTCGTGTGGACGAACCGCACCATCCGGGGCACCTGGATCAGGGGGACGACGTACATGACGACGAGGACGAAGTACGACGCCATCGCGCCGGCGATTGCGCGACTCCGGGCGGCGACGGCTGCCGACAGCGAGACGGCGACGCTGACGAACACCGACCCGTAGACGAGCGTCAGGCCCAGCGTCCCGGCGACGACGCCCGCCGGGAACGCGCCGTGGCGGGCGAGCGCCGTGCTGATAGCCCCGAGGTAGACGAACCCCACGCCCGCGGCGACGACGCCCAGTCGACTCAGGAGCTTGCCGACGAACACGTCCCGGCGCGTGTTGGGCAACGAGAGCAGGAACTTGATCCCGCCGCCCTCGCGCTCGCCCGCGATGGCGAGGTAGCTCGCCACCAGCGCGACGATAGGCAACAGCACCGCGAGCGTCAGCGTCAGCGCCCGGAACAGCTCCTGGACGACCGCCGTCGGCGTCTCGTCGAACCCCCGCGAGACGTACGCCTGGAGTGCGCCGACCATACCCAGGACGACCGCCACGGCCCACAGCACCCGCGACCGGCGTGCGGCCCTGAAGTCCTTCTTTGCGACCGCCAGCGTGCTCACGGGGCCACCTCGCCGTCACGCCCCGTCTCACCCGCCGGCGCGTCTGCCCGGCCGTCGCGACCGCCCTCGGTGAACTCGTTGAACAGCGCTTCGAGGGAGGTGTTGTCCGCGAGGACGTCCACCACCTCGGTTCGTTCGTCGACGGCCCGGACGACGTCGACTTTCGCCGCGGGGTCGGTACAGTGGGCGACGAGCGTCGACTCGGTGACCTCGACCTCGGCGACGCCGTCGATGCCGGCGACGGCGTCGCGGTCCGGGGGCGCCACGCAGTCCAGTTCGATGGTCGCGTGGCCGCTGGCGCGCTCCCTGAGCGCGTCGATGGTGTCCATCGCCACGAGTCGCCCCTCGTTCATCACGCCGACGCGGTCACAGACGGCCTCGACCTCCGAGAGGATGTGACTCGAAAAGAAGACCGTCGTCCCCGCGTCGGCGCGGTCGCGGATGACAGACCGCAGCTGCTGGATGCCGTTGGGGTCCAGCCCGGTCGAGGGCTCGTCGAGGACCAGCAGGTCCGGGTCGTCGGTCAGTGCCATGCCGAAGGCCAGGCGCTGTTGCATCCCCTTCGAGTAGCCAGCGGCCTTCCGGTCGGCCTCGTCGGCGAGGCCGACGGTGGCGAGTATCTGGTCGGGGTCGGCGTCGGCGTCTTTGGTCTCGACGGCCCACTCGACGTACTCGCGGCCGGTGAGGTAGTCGTCGAAACCGTACCCCTCGGGGAGGACGCCGATGCGCTCGCGGATGGCCTCGGCCTCGCGCTGTGCGTCCATGCCGAAGACCTGTGCCGACCCCGCCGTCGGGCGGATGAAGTCGAGCAGGAGGTTGATCGTGGTCGACTTCCCGGCGCCGTTGGGGCCGAGAAAGCCGAAGATCTCGCCCTCGTCGATGGCGAGGTCGAGGTCCTCGACGGCGACCACGTCGCCGAACTCCTTTGTCAGTCCGTTCGTCTGGATGGAGGGCATGCGCCCGGACACACTGGGTCGCGTTGCAAGTGTCTTGTCGTTCCGGACGCACAGGCCCGAGTGGCACGGTCCCGTCCCCATCCCACAACGCCTATACTCGCGCCAGACCGACGGGTGACCGATGAGCCTCGACGCCGCCGACGGGACGCTGGGCGCCCGCGTCCGGGTGTTCGCCGAGGACTACGGCCTGCTCGTCGTCGCGGGGACGTTCTTCGCGCTGGCGGCCGTCGGCGTCTACCTCTTCGTGTTCGGCGACGCGGCACTCGCCCGCCGGCTGATCGACGACTACGGCATCTACGCCCTGTTCTGTATTTTCGTCCTCGAAGGTGCGATGTTGATGTACTTCGCCCCGAGCGAGGCGCTGGTCCCGTTTGCCATCACGGCGCTGGCCCGGACCGACGGCGGCTACCACTGGCCGACGGTCGCGCTCGTGTTCGTCGTCGCCGTGGCCGGTGCGACGGTCGGGCAACTCGCCCTGTTCGGACTCGCCCGCCGGGGGGGTCGCGAGTGGCTCCTCCGGAAACCGTGGTTCCGGGTCGACCCGTCGAGCCTCGACCGGTTCGACCGCTGGTTCGACCGCTGGGGCGGGGCCGCCGTCCCCGTCAGCAACGCCTTGCTTTTCACCCGCGGTATGCTGACGGTCCCGGCGGGCGTCTCCGGGATGGACCCGCGGCGGTTCGCGGTCCTCTCGGCGGTCGGGACGTTCGTCTTCGAGGCGTGGCTCGCGCTGGCGGCCCACTACGCCATCGAACTCGGTCTGTTGACCTTCTTCTGAACCGCAACCGTTTTCGCGGGGGCCGTCGAATCGGGCCGGTATGCCTGGGCCAGTCTTTCTCTCCGGCGAGCGCGTCTCGCTGCGGCCGCCCGGGGAGAGTGACGTCGCCTTTCTCCAGCACCACCACAACGACCCGGGCATCCGCCAGCTGATGCCCCGGGTCTACCCGCAGTCTATCGACGCGATCCGCGAGGAGTACGTCGAGGGCGACGACGAGGCCGTGCGACTGCTCGCCTGTTCGGGCGACGACGCCGACGCCGACCGACTGGGGTTTTGCTCGCTGTCCGACGTCGACCAGGACATGGGGCGGGCCGAAGTCGACGTCTGGTTCGCGCAGGACGTCCAGGGGCTGGGCTTTGCCGCCGAAGCGCTCGAACTGCTCATCGAGTACGCCTTCGACGAGTTGCGCCTCCACAGGCTGGAGGCGGCCACGACCGGGACCAACGACCGCTCACAGGCGCTGTTCGACCGCCTGGCGTTCGTCGAGGAGGGGCGACGTCGCGACTACTACTACCTCGGCGGCGACTACGTCGACCGCGTCGAGTACGGCCTGCTCGAACCCGAGTGGCGCGAGGGCGACCCCGACGATCCCAAATGAGGACCCGAGTCGACGGCGCCGCCGTCAGTCCCCGGTCGCGGGCGACCCGTCCGGTGTCCCTTCGCGACCCCCGGCGACGGTGCCGGTCGCGGGCGGGACGACGCCTTTCTCGGCGGCCTCGTGGTAGGCGTACCCCCAGTAGGCCGCCATCGCGAGGCCGACGTAGGGGAGCACCCAGATCCAGCCGACGACCGTCACGAACGAGAACAGCGCGACGAACTCCAGCGCGATGACGACGCCGACGGCGACCAGCGAGGCCTTCAGATACTCGAACGTGGTCATGAAATCCAGCGCCCGCCGCGTGGTGTAGGGCGTGCGCATCCGGTCGCTCGCGACGAACGTTAGCAACACTGCGGGCACCACGTACGCGAACACGAGTTCGACCGGGAGCACCAGCAGGATCGCCAGGCTCTCCTCCCTGCTCAGCAGGAAGACACCTCCCACTGCGGCGTACAGCGCGGCCGTGGGGGCGAGACTCACCAGCGTGTAGCGAACCCCGTCTACCAGGAGGCCGCCCCAGTCGTCGTACTCGGGCGGGCGCGACCGGCCCAGCGCCGCCGCCCGGGCGAGGCGGTAGCCGTAGCCCGACAGTATCAGCATCGGCACCACGAACAGCCACCCGAGAAAGAGCAGGCCGCTGATCGCGACCGGCCGCCACCCGCTCGACACCGGGTAGCTGAACGCGAAGGTGAACGGGTTCGTCCCGTGGAGCGACTCGCCGTCGCCCGTCCCGGCCGCCCCCGCCGGCGGGCCGCCGGGTGGTCCCGTCCGGGCGTGCTCACCGCTCCCGTGGGCCGCGTCCCGGCGGCCCGGCGCGCCGTCACCGCTCTCCCGGTGACCGCCCGCTGCTCCGTGGTGACCGCCCGCGTTCCCGTTCCGGATCCTCCCGTCGGGGCTCTGCCGGCCGTCCGGGACCCCCTGGGGACCCTCGGCCGGTCCCGGCCCGTCGCGTCGCCGGTCGGGAGCGTCGTGACCGCCCGAGCCGGATCCCCCTGACCCCCGTCGACCGGGTCCGCCCCCGGTGGGCCCCCGGCCGCCCGACCCCTCCGTCGGGCCGTCGTCGGCCGCCCGCGTCCCGCCCAGCTCGGCGCCACAGTGCGTGCAAAACCACTCTCTCTCCCTCACTTCGCCCCCACACTGCTGGCAGTACGGCATTACCGAACCCTCATCGAACCGTCACTAAACGGTTGTGGATCCTCGCGTGGGGCGCGCGCCCGTCCGGCCGTCGCCGTCCGTCCACCGGCGTCGGCGTCGGTCACTCACTACGGCCGTCGGTCACGGTCCCAGTCGCCGGCGGGACGACCCCCTTCCCGGCGGCCTCGTGGTAGAGGTACCCGCAGTAGGCACCCGTCGCCGGGAGGAGGGAGGCGAGCCCCACCGCACACGCCGTGGCGATGACCACGGCGACGGGACCGATACCGGCCGGAACCGAGTCGGCGACGGTCGCCAACTGCGCCGGGAGCGCGAGACCCGACCGGGCGACGGCGACCCAGACGATACCGCCCGCGAGCATCGCCCCGACCAGGCCGAACCCGACCAGCAAGACCAGTATCAACACGAGCCACCCAAACCCGAGCGTACCCTTCCAGTAGAGTTTCGACCCCAGCAGCGAGCGCAGGCGCGACCGAAAGCGGGCGTCGGTGACGCGACCGGTCCCGAGGTACACGACGACGGCCGCCATCGGGATGGCCCAGAGGACGACGTCGAGAACGACTGTCACGCCGGGTGACCCGAGTCCGCCGGCGACGTGCCCGGGCATCCACGCGCCGGCCCGTCCGGCGAGCGGTCCGAGGCCGACGGGGACGAGCGACGGTTTGACCCTGACCGAGGCCGCGGCCACGACGACGAACGGTGTGCCGACCACCAGCAACCGGGCGCCGTCGCCGACGAGGCCGCGCGGGTCGCCGTATCCGGGCGGGTGCGACCGCCCCAGCGCCGCCGCGCGACCGACGCGGTAGGCGTACCCCCACAGCGCCAGCAGCGGGACGACGAACACACTGCCCGCGAGCAACACCGTGTTCACGACGACCACGCGCGGGCCCTTGGCCAGGGGGTAACGGAGCGCGAACACCTCCCTGGAGTACCGGTCGTGTGGCAACTCCGTGCCGTCTTCCCCGGTCGAGGCGGTCCCGGCGTCGTCCGACCGGTCGGCCGCTGTCCGGCACTCGCGGCAGTAGGTCCCGTCGGTCCCGACGGGTCCGCCACACTGGCTACAGGCAGCCATTCATTGGCTGTTTAACACTATTCGAAAAAAGCTTTCCGCCAGCGTCCGGGACGCCAGCGAGAGCGCGGGCGTCTCACGTCCCGGGGTCGGCGACGCGTTCGGCGACCCACGCCGCGGCCCGGTCGACCTCGTCGGGGTCGGTCCCGGTCAGTTTCACGCGGCCCGGTTTCCCCTGGCGGGCGGGATAGCTACCGACGGCCACGTCGAACCGCTCGCGGACGCCCGCGAGCACGTCCTTGAGTGCGCCCTCGGGGGTAGCGGTCTCGACGGCCACGGAGACGGCGTCGCCGCCGAACTCCCCGGCCACGACCTCGAACATCGCACGCAACTCCTCGGGAAACCCCGGGAAGACGTAGACGTTCTCGACGACACAGCCCGGATTGAAACTCGCCTCGGTCTGGAGCGGGCGCGCCCCCTCTGGCAGGGCGGCCGTCTCCGCCAGATCCAGATCGAAGTCGTGGCGCTCGTAGCGCTCGGGGTCGTCCTCGCGATACCGGCGGGCCTTCTCGGCGACGGCCTCGCGCACCGCGTCCTGGACGGCCATCTCGCGGTCGAGGGCGTCGGCGACCGCCTCCAGCGTCACGTCGTCGTGCGTGTCGCCCAGGCCGCCCGTGACGAGGACGGCGTCGAACGCGTCGGCGAACTCCCGGACCCAGCGGGCGATCACCGCACGCTCGTCCGGGAGCGTGACCATCCGCGCCACCGTCGCGCCACGCTCGCCGACCTGGCGGGCCAGCCACGTCGCGTTCGTGTTCTCGGTGTCACCGGCCAGCAACTCGTCGCCGACGGTGACGATCGCGACCTGCATACCCGCCACCAGGAACTCCTGTGGGGAAACGCTGTCGACCCTGCCACGCCCGACGAACGGAGCCGCCCGTCAGTCGGTTCCGCCCCGAACGCTCCTCGCCCGACCCGGACCTCGTCGACCGACCCCTCATACTGTCAGCTAAAAATTCTTTAGGCTAGAGCGTGAGTAGTGGATATGGCC
>NZ_JBDGQZ010000002.1:0-72371 GCF_042218505.1 Halobellus sp. | reverse complement strand
AACGGTTTGTGGCTGAAAGAAACGAACTTGCTCTGGTGAATGCAGCCTCTGTATCTTGCACGCGGTTTCTACCAAGATTCGGGTAGATCGACTGGCATACTGGAATATCAACCACCTGAACTGAGCAAGTCCTGTTTGGCGTGAGAAATCTTCGATGACACCCTACTCGTCTAATCGGCCGAGGTCGTCCGCAACGAGACTCGGATGCGTCCGTTGCGGCTCGGGATGTGGTCCGTCGAACGCCCGCTGTAACCGCTCTCGCGCCGCCGCACGCCGGCGCCCTCGCTCGTCGGCGTCGATCTCCTCACAGCCGGGGGGGACGTCGCGACCGCGGTCGGTGAAGTAGCCCACTGGTGTCACCCAGTCGTGGTAGTACGGCGTTTCGGAGTCGTGGACGACAGTCAGACCGACCTCCGCGCCGTGACCGGCGGCGACAGCCGCCTGGTGGTACTTCTCGGTGAGTCGACCGGCGGCGTAGAGGCCCTCGACGGCCGTCCGGCCAAGTTCGTCGACGTCGACGAACTGTTTCGACCCTGCATCACGGATTTTGACGTCGAGGCCGTCGAGGTAGGAGACGTCGGACCACGACGCTGCGATGACCGCATCAGCCTCTGTGGTCCACTCATTAGCGTCGGCGTCGTCCGCGGCCGCGACGGTGACCTCGAAGGCGTCGCCGCTTTTTTTCACGTCGGTGACGCGACCGGTCCGTCGTCGGACACCGTTCTCGCCGGCCTGTTCACGCAGGAGGTCGAGAAACCGACGCGAATCGACGCCGCCGGGGAAGCCCGGCATATTTTCGAGGTGCGCGTTGCGCGCGAGGATGCTCTCGGGCGCATCGACGACGAGCGTCTGGAAGCCTGCTCGGGCAGTGTACGTCGCTGCGGTCAGTCCGGCGACCCCGCCGCCGACGATCAAGACATCTGCGTCGTCGCCGTCGGTCGAGGTGTCGGTCCCCGCATCGGTGTCTGTGGCTGACATACGTGCTGAGAGGCCGTCGGGTCGAATGAGTGTCACGGTCGGCAGTGTGCAGACGCGCCGGGAGACCAGCCTTAGAGATCGGTGTAACGATCGGAGAGTCGTCGGTGGTCACAAGCGTCGAGAGAGGCTAGCCCTCCGGGCACGCAGTCCGGGTTGACACGAAGTCGCCAGGTGTTATCACCGAGCGCCGTCGCAGCGGTCAGCTGAAGCGACGTTGCCGGGAGCTGCTGCGCGAGGGCGACTGAAATCGGGAGCGTCGGCAACCGTCCGGTCCGCTCGGCGAGCGCGTGCCCGTCGAGTCTGACTTGCCACCCCGACTCGTCGACTGCGGGTTCGATGGCGTGCGCGTCGAGGAAGCCGACCCGCTCGAGATGCTCCAGCGCCGCCTCGATTCCAGCCGCCGGGCGGTCTTTTGGGTCAGCGTCGGGGCACCGAAGCGCCGAAGCCACGGATGCGATGACGGCAGCCTGGCCACTGCGATTCGTGCGACAGGCCAGTTCGTTCGTCACGCTCCACAGCATCGTGAGACAGAAGTCGTCGGGATCGGTGACGACCTCGGCGAGTGTCAGATACGTCTCCATCGCGGCCGATTCGACCTCGCGGAGGCCGGCCGCCGAGAGGGCCTCGAACGCCGCGCCTGCGACGTCGTGACAGAAAGAGAGGTAGCGCACTCGCTCGTCGGCGAGGTCCTCAACCACGTCTCCGCGCGACGCACTCGCCACGTCGTGGACCAGTGGTTCGTAGAAAGGGACTTGCGGGTCGTACTGCCGGAGCGTCGCGCGGTACTCGGCCGCCGCCTCGGCTGCCTCGGCGGCCGTATCGCGGTCGTCGAACCGGAGTCCCGTGACGGGCGAGGGCTCGGCGCCCGTCCGTCCGCAGACAACGGCGTAGGGGCCACGGGGAGCTGCTAGAGCATCGATGTGACGGCGGATGTCGAGGAGAGTCGACCCGACCATCGCCTTAGAAGTGAATGTTCGATTACAAGTGCGTTCCGATGAGCGACGAGCGATCGGTGTCACAGGAGGTGACCGCCCGCAACGCTTTCGACGCCCCGGCCCCCAGCCTCCGGCGTGGACGAACTCGTCGTCACCACCGTCGTCTATCTCCCTCCGGAGGAGACCTATGACTTTCTCATCGACTTCCCGCGGTACGCGAGGTACTCCGAACACCTCCGGAACGTCACGCGGCGCAGCGGGGACGGCAGCGCGGGGACCCGGTACGCGCTGCGGTTCGCCTGGTGGAAACTCACATACACCGTCGAATCCGAGGTGACAGAGGTCCGCGAACCGGAACGGATCGACTGGCGGATCGTCCGGAACCTCGACGCCAGCGGCCGCTGGGTCATCGAAGAACTCGACGAAGTGCCGGCGGACGCGCCGGAGGAGGTCGACGCCGCCTCCCTTGTCTCGTTCGAGGTCGCCTACGATCCGGGGTCCGCCAACGAGGGAGGACTCGACCTGCCGCGCTTCGTCTCCTTCGGTTGGGTGATCGACCGACTCAAGCCGGCGATCGCGAACGAGGCCGAGCGCATCGTCGAACGCGTCGTCGAGGACCTCGAAGGAAGCCAGCGATCGATCGATCTCACCGTCGAGCGACGATCCTGAATCCGCCGTCGGGTGATCCGTCCGGCCGACTCTATGCCGAAAGATGGATACGGCCAGACGGGGCACGTCTTGACGAATGATCTCGGGTGGTCGTCAGTGCGCGTAGTCATCGTCGGTGCCGGTCAGGTCGGTTCGAGCATCGCTGCCGACCTCGCTGATGTCCACGAGGTAATCGTCGTCGATTGCGACGAGGAACGGACGGAGGACCTGAACTACTCGCTGGACGTTCTGGGTGTAACCGGCGATGGAACCTCCGTCTCCACCCTCGAAGAGGCCGGCGTCGAGGAGGCTGATATGGTGATCGCCTCGACCGACGACGACGAGACGAACATCGTCGTCTGCTCGACGGCGAAGGTCGTCTCCGACGCGTTCACCATCGCCAGAGTCAAAAACACCGAGTACCTGAGGACGTGGGAGCGCTCCGAACGCGCTTTCGGCGTCGACTTTATGGTCTGTACGAACCTACTCGCCGCGGAGTCGATCGTCCGGATGATCGGCCTGCCCGCCGCCCGCGACGTCGATCCCTTCGCCGACGGGAAGGTGCAGATGGCCGAGTTCGAGGTCGACGAGGACAGTCCCGTCGCGGATCAGACGGTGGCGGAAGCCGACCGGTTCGACGCCCTGACGTTCGTCGCTATTCTGCGAAACGGCAGTATCGAGATCGCTCACGGCGAGACGCGGATCGAAGCGGGTGACCGGGTCGTCGTCATCGGCTCGCCGGGGAGCGTCCGGCAGTTCGCCGGATCGGTCGCCCCCCACGAGTCTCAGGGGACTGCCGAGGAAGTCGTCATCGTCGGTGGCTCGGAGATCGGCTACCACACCGCGCGGTTGCTGGAGTCTCGAGGATTCAAACCGCGTCTAGTCGAACGGGACGGCGACCGCGCGAGGGACCTCGCAGAGCGACTCCCACAGACGGTAGTAATGGAGTCCGACGCAACCGACATCGAGTTCCTGGAGCGCGAACATGTCGGCGACGCCGACGTCGTCGTTTCCGCGCTCGACTCCGACGAGAAGAACCTCCTCGTCTCCCTGCTCGGTCGGCGGATGGGCGTCGAGCGGACGATCGCGATAATCGACACCAACGACTACGTCGAACTCTTCGAGACCGTTGGGGTCGATGTCGGAGTGAGTCCACGGAGCGTCGTCGCCGAGGAGATCTCGCGATTCACCCGCGAGGGCGACGCCGAGAACGTCGCGTTGATCGAGTCTGACAAGGCCGAAGTCCTCGAAATCGAGATCGACGTCGAGAGCATTCTGGCCAACCGCCCGATTCACGAGTCGGTCGCCGACCTGCCCGACGGCGTCGTCATCGGTGCGATCACCCGCGACGAGACGTTCATTACGCCCCGCGGCGACACCGTCGTCGAAATCGGCGACCACGTCGTCGTCTTCGCCGACATCGACGTGGGCGACGAGATCGCCACGCGCCTGTAGTCGGACGGACGGTAGTCCGGATCGAAACACCTTCACCCCGTGAGAGTATCCCTCTGTTCGTATCTCTGATGAAAGTTCGCGTCGACGCCCGCGCTAGTCTCAGCCTCGTCGGGTCCGTGCTGAAGTATCTCGCGGTGCCGCTGTGTCTCCCGCTCGTCGTCGCGCTCTACTACGGGGATCCAGTCGCTCCGTTCGTCGCAACAATCGGGCTGACCGTCGCCGCAGGGGTGGGCCTCGAACGGCTCGATCCCGACCCCGATATCGGGGCCCGCGAGGGCTTTCTGATGGTGGCGGCGACGTGGCTCGCAGTCGCGATTGTCGCCGCAGTGCCGTATCTGATCGAGGCACACGGGATCCCGATGGTAATACAGCCCATCAATCCAGAATCGACGCTCGGGAACCCTGCGAACGCCCTCTTCGAGGCGATGAGCGGCTTCACGACGACCGGCGCGACCGTGCTGGGTGAGATCTCGTTCGATGCGCACACGCGGTCGATTATGTTGTGGCGACAGCTCACCCAGTGGCTCGGCGGGATGGGGATCGTGGTGCTGGCGGTCGCGATTCTCCCGGAACTGTCGGTCGGCGGTGCGCAGTTGATAGACGCCGAAGCGCCCGGCCCGGGAATCGAGAAACTCACGCCCCGGATCGCCGAGACCGCACGCGCGCTGTGGGTGGCATATCTCGGGCTCACTGTCCTCGAAATCATACTGCTCTTCGGGCTCTCCGTGACGGGGATCGACGAGACGATGACGCTGTACAACGCCGTCGCTCACGGACTGACGACGATGCCGACCGGCGGGTTCTCGCCGGAGGCGCGGAGTATCGAGGCGTTCAGCGCGACGGCTCAGTGGATCATCATTCCGTTTATGATCGCCGCCGGAACCAACTTCGCGCTGTTCTGGCACGTCCTGACCGGCGACCCGCGTCGGTTGTTCGGCGATTCGGAGTTCAGGTTCTACATCGGAGCGATGGGCACGCTCACCGCGATCATCGCCGGGATCCTCTTCGCCGGGGGACTGGTGAGTGTCGCACCGGCCGGCGAGACGTTCGATGCCGCGTACCTGGAGACGTTCCGGGCGCAGATCGTCGGCCAACTGGAGCCGTCGCTTCGGTACGCCACGTTTCAGGCCGTTTCGATCGTGACCACGACGGGATACGCGAATATGGACTTCAACGCGTGGGGGCAACCCGCACAGTACCTGCTCCTCTTTGCGATGTTCATCGGCGGCTCTGCGGGATCGACCGGTGGCGCGGTGAAGATCGTCCGCTGGTACGTCATCCTCAAATCGATCCGCCGTGAACTGTTCACCACCGCCCACCCCGAGGCGATCCGCCCGGTTCGCCTCGGCGGCCGGACGATCGACGAGAACGCCGTTCGGGGAATCTACGCCTTCACGCTCCTGTATCTCGTGATATTCTTCGTCGGAGCGGGGCTGTTGTTCCTCGATTCGCTCCGGATCGGCCTGGCGCTGTCCGTTCTGGAAGTGCTCTCGGCGACGGCGGCGACACTCGGCAACGTCGGTCCGGGATTCGGCATCGTGGGGCCGATGGGGAGTTACGTCGCGTTCTCAGACGCCTCAAAGTACTTTATGGTGGGCCTGATGTGGATCGGGCGGTTGGAGGTCATCCCGGTGTTGGTGCTCCTGACGCCTGAGTACTGGACGCGGTGATCGATCGGGGGGTCGGGGGCAGTGTCGGGAGATCGTCTGCATCGACACCCGTTCCCTACGGATCCAGCCCGTAGAGCAGCGACCGGGCGAAGACGAGGATCGGGATGATCTCCAACCGACCGACCCACATATTCAGGAGGAACATCGCCTCGGCGATCGGATGCATCGAGGGCCCGGTGATGCCCGCTGAAAGGCCGACGTTCCCCTGCGCGGAAGCCACCTCGAAGAGCACGTCGGCGTAAGTGAATCCCGGGCCGGTGAGATTGGCGAGCACGAGACTGGAAGCGATAAGCACCACGAGCCACAGCAGGGTGACGATGGCCGCCTCCGAGAACTCCCGTTCCATTCCCTCACGATCGAGTCGGCGGCCGTTGAGTCGGGTCCCGACGACCGCACTGGCCGGGAGGAACACGCGACGGAACTGCCACTGGATCCCACGACCGATGACGTAGCCGCGGATGATCTTGATCCCACCCACCGTCGAACCGGCGGCCCCGCCGAGGACCATCGCACTGGAGACCAGGACCTTCGCGCCCGCGGTCCACCGGCCGATGGGGGCGGACTGAAACCCGGTGCAGGTGAGCGCGCTGATCCACTGGAAGGTCGAGTCGCGGACGGCGTCGGCGACGATCGGATCGAGCGCTCCGCCGACGCCGACCGTGCCCGCCGGGACGAACGCGCCCTCGACGCTCGGAATCGAGACGAGGTTCTGGATGGACAACGCCAGCACGCCGAGGCCGAGCAGCAAGAAGAGCCACCGGGTCTGGAGATCCCCGACTAACTGCTCAAGATCCTGTTCTGCCAGGATCGTGTAGTGAACCGGGAACGCAATCGCGCCAAGCGCCATCACCGGGAGGAGCACCGTCTCGATGAGCGGTGAATCGTACGTCGCAATGGAATTGTCTGTCACGGAGAACCCGCCGGTCGACAGGCCGGTCATCGCGTGATTGAGTGCCTGCCACCCGGCCTCCCACAGGGGGAGTTGCGAGCCGAACGGGGAGAGACGGATCGCGGCGAAGAGCAGGACAACCGAGACGGCGGTGTATCCGAGGAAGAGTTTCCAGACGGTCCGGACCGTCGAGACGATGCTCGGGTGGATCTTCTCCTCGCGCGTCTCCGAGCGGTAGAGCGCGTAACTGCCGCTCCCGGGGCGGGCGAGAATCGAGACCGTGAGGACGATCACGCCGACGCCGCCGACCCACTGGATGAGCGACCGCCACCACTGGAGCGTCCGCGGGAGCGACGGTTCGTGGACGGCCATCGTGAGCCCGCTACCCGTCCACCCGCTCATACTCTCGAAGAACGCGTGCAACGGGTTCGCGAAGTACGCGAGACTCGACTGACCGTAGGACGCCCCCGCCGGGACGTACGACGCAGCGAGGTCCGGGGGCACAAGCGTCGCCGCGAGGAAGAACGGGAGCGACCCGAAGGCGGCGGTCATCAGCCAACCGCTCGCAGCGATGATCATCCCGTGTTTCATCCGGGGATCGGGCGAGTCGGCGAACGCGCGGCGTGCACCCAGTCCGATCGCGGCCGTGGTTCCGCCCGCAAGGGCAAACGCGAGCGCGACGTACCACTCGCCGAAGATGGCCGCGACCACAATCGAGCCAGTCATCAGGGTGGACTCCATCGTGAGGAGCGATCCGACGTCGTGAGCGATCGTTGCGAGATCTGTCGGCCACCCGGAGACAGATCGAGGTCGCGGCCGCGACATCAGCGGTCCTCGAAATGGCCGAAGATGTCCGTGACGTCCGGTGTCGCGCCCTCGCCCGAGTAGACGGTCAGGATGTCGCCGTCCTGGATCACTGTCGACCCGCGTGGGGTGATCGGAGAACCGGTTCCGTCACGCTCGACGGCGACGACGAGCATATCGCTCAAGAGGTGCCCAGCGTCGGCGGCCTCCTGGATCGACATCCCGGCGATTGGCGCGTCATCGTCGACACGGATCTCGAAGACTTCCGCGTCGTCGCCGATGCGCATATAATCGACGATGGACGGCCGCTTGACCGCACGGTAGAGATATTCCGCGATCAGCCGCTGTGGGTTCTCCATCGTGTTCACGCCGATCTGGCGGTAGAGACTCATATGCTGCGGGTTGTGGACGACAGAGACGATATTGGGAATTTCGAGTTCTTTCGAGAGCAGACACACCATCACGTTCGTCGCATCCTGATCCGTCGTAGAGATGAGCGCGTCGGCCCGGTCGGCCCCGGCGTCGACGAGCGTCTCCCGCTCTGTCGCGTCGTCGTGCAGGACGAGACAGTCGAACTCGGACGCTGCGGCCTCGGCCTTCGCCTCGTCGTTCTCGATGACGACGACCTCGTTTCCGCCTTCGGCCGCGATCTCGATGAGCGGCGTGCCGATGTTCCCGGCACCGACGACTATGATGTACATTCGGAGTCATCCAGTGTTCCAGCGGGCAGCGTTGAAAACGTACCGCTACGCCGAGGCGAGCGGTATCGGACGTGGTCAGTCCTCGGCGGCCGACGCCGCGCGGATGATCGCCTCCTCGCCGAACTTCGGACCGATCAGCTGGAGTCCGACCGGGAGTCCGTCGGCCGCGCCGGCGGGTACCGAGATGGCGGGGAGGTTCGCGAGGTTCACCGGGACGGTGTTGGCGTCCATCAGATACAGTTGCAGCGGATCTTCGAGACTCTCGCCCAGTGCCGGCGGGAGAACGGGCATCGTCGGCGTCGCCAGCACGTCAGCCTGCCCGAAGGCTTCGTCGAAGTCCCGTTTCACCCACGCACGGGCGTCCTGCGCCTTCTTGTAGTACTTGTCGTGGTAGCCGGCCGACAGCGCGTACGTTCCGAGCAGGATCCGGCGCTTGACCTCCTCGCCGAAGCCCTCCTCGCGAGCGCGGGCGAAGGCGTCGTTCCAGTTGCCCTCGTATCCGCCTGACTGTCCGTACCGGACGCCGTCGAAGCGCGCGAGGTTGGAGGAGGCCTCCGACATCGCGATCACGTAGTACGCTTGGACGGCGTGCTCCAGCGAGTCGAGCGACACCTCGACCGTCTCGGCTCCCTGCGCACGAAGGTCCTCGAGGGACGCCTCGAACGTTTCGACGACGCGGTCGTCTGCACCCTCCAGGAGGTCAGTGATGACGCCGATCGTGGTCCCGTCGACGTCGCCGTCTGCGGCGGCCGCGTAGTCGGAGTCCGTTGCGGGATGCTCGGGGTCGGACCCCTCCGACGAATCGTCGGGGCCGGCACCGCTCGCGTCGAAGCGCGTCGTCGCGTCGTGCGGATCTGGCCCCGAAATCACATCAAGGAGAGCCGCAGCGTCCGCGACGGTGTTTGCGATCGGACCGATTTGTTCGAGGGAGTTGGCGTAGGCGACGAGACCGTACCGGGAGACGAGTCCGTAGGTCGGCTTGATACCGACGACGCCGCAGAATGCGGCGGGGTTGCGGACCGAACCGCCGGTGTCCGAACCGAGTGCGAGGTCCGCCTCGCCGGCGGCGACGGCGGCCGCCGACCCGCCTGAAGAGCCGCCCGGAACGTGGTCCTCGTCGACCGGGTTCTTCGCGGCCCCGTAGGCGGACGTTTCGGTGGTGCCGCCCATTCCGAACTCGTCCATATTCGCCTTGCCGACGATGGTCGCGCCGGCGTTCTTCAGTCGCTCGACGACGGTCGCGTCGTACGGTGGGACGTACGACTCCAGCATCGCCGACCCGCAGGTCGTCCGGACGCCCTCGGTGCTGATGTTGTCCTTGACCGCGACGGTCTTCCCCGAAAGCGGGCCGTCGGCGTCGGGGTCGATCTCCGCGTCGGTGATGAACGCGTTCAGGCTCATCTACGACACCCGCGGTCCCTTGAAGAAGCCGTCCTCGGTCTCCTCGGCGTTCTGCAGCGCCTCCGGTTGATCGAGGCCGTCGGCGACCTCGTCGGGACGCATCACGTTCACCAGGTCCGCTTCGCTCTCGACTTCGGGCACTTCGTCCAGCGCCTCGAAGTACTCGAGGATCTCCGCGAACTGCGCCGTGAACGCGTCGACTTCGTCGTCTGCGAGATCGACGCGTGCCAGTTCGGCGACGTGTTCGACCTCCTCGGCGTCGACGGGCGTCTCACTCATATCCGTGAGGAACCGTGGACTGGGAGTAAGGGTTTCGGTGCGGGTCGAACCGGGGACGTCGCCGCAGCGTCTCGGCGTGGTTATCACGGCTGATCCTCGGGGTAGAAGTGTTATTACACGGGCCTCGGAGAATCACCGTATGGATTCACTCGTCGACGGGCCGTCGATCGGCACGGGCACTTCCGCCGAGCGACTCGCCTCCGAGATCGGATTGACTGCTGAGGAGATCGCGTGGCGAAAGGAGTTCATCGACTTCTCCGCCGAGGACGAACGCCGCGTCGCAGACCTCGACGACGTCGTCGAGGCGAATATGGACGCCTTGGTCGAGGCGTTCATCGACCCCGTCTACGAGCACGACCGGACGAGAGACGTCGTAGATCGATCGCCGCGAACCAGGTCGGATATCGAGGGGATCGTCGAGGGGTATATGCGGATGGTCACCGGCGGCCAGTACGACACCGAGTACTTCACCCACCGAACGCGGATCGGCCGCCTGCACGACCGTCTGGAGATGCCACTTCACTACTTCGGCGGGATGTTCGCAAACCTTCTCAACACGTTCTTCGAGACGCTACAGGAGCGAACGATCGACGCGGCGACAGCGGAACTCGACGCCACCGACGCGGCAGCAGTCGAGGACGCCATCGCGGACGGTTTCCGCGACTCGATGGCGGTGACGCGGATTCTGAACCTCGATATGCAGGTCGTCAACGACACGTACCTCCACTCGTACTCCGCCGATCTACGGGAGGAGATCGAGCGCTCGCGCGAACTCCGCGCGGAGGTCGGTGATTCAGTCGCAACGCTGCGGACCGAGGCGAACGGCGCGGCCAAGAGCGCCGATCGGATCGACTCGCTCGCCGAGGAGCAGTCCGACCACACCGAAGACATCGCGGGCAAAGTGTCGACGCTCTCGGCGACAATCGAGGAGATCGCCTCGACGGCCGATCAGGTCTCCTCGCGGAGCGGGGAGGCCGAGGCGCTCGCGACCGACGGGTTGGACGCGGCCGCAGTGGCCGAGAGCGAGATGCAGGAACTCGACAACGAGCGGACGGAGATAATGGGCGAAGTCGACGAACTGGTCGACGCCGTCGACGAGATCGACGAGATCGTCGAAGTGATCAACGACATCGCAGACCAGACGAATCTACTCGCGCTCAACGCCTCGATCGAGGCCGCCCGCGCCGGCGAAGCAGGGTCCGGCTTCGCTGTCGTCGCTGACGAGGTGAAGTCGCTGGCCAACGAGTCGAAAGAACAGGCCGAACGCGTCGAGGCGATGATCGACACCGTCACCGCGCGGATCGATCGGACGGCGACCGGCCTCGACGAGGTCGGCGAGAGCATCGACAGCGCGCTCGGGAGCGTGGACGAATCGGTCGAGACGCTAGAGGGCATCGTCGACGCGGTCGAAGAGACGTCCGACGGCATCGACGAGGTCGCCCGCGCGGCCGACGAACAGGCCGAGGCCAGTTCCGACATCGCCCGCGTCGTCGACGAGGCGGCCGAGCACGCCACCGAAGTCGCCGCCGAGGTCGACGTCATCGCTGACAACATCCGTTCGCAGTCCGAGACCGCCGACGAGGTGGATGCCGCGCTCTCTGAGTTACAGGCCGACACGTCACGCGCCGAGGACGGCGGCGGCCAGGCTCGGTCCGCGACCGACGGCGGATTGCAGGTGAACGATGGCGACGACGACGGCGGACTCGGTCCCTTCACAAACGCCGACCCTATCAGCGACGCCGGGGACGATAGCGGTCGTCGCGGAAACGACGGGACAGGAGACGCCCGCTCAGACTCGACCGCAGGCGATCCCATCAGCGGACTGAGCGACGCGGAACTCCGGGCGGCGCTGCCCGATGGGATCCCCGAGGCCATCCGCTCACAACTCTCGCGGGAGAAGATGGAATCGATCGTTCGGCAGCGCGGCGGCGCGGGCGGTCGCTGAACGCCCAGCGCGGATAGTAAGAGACACCACGGCTCCGCTGCAGGGTGAGATATGGAGACGACACGGCATTTCACGGCAACGGTCTACATCGTCGAGAGCGGCGCGGTCGCGCTGCACCGCCACGACAGACTCGGAATCCGGATCCCGCCTGGCGGCCACGTCGACCGCGACGAACTCCCCCACGAGGCCGGCCTCCGAGAGGTCCGCGAGGAGACCGGTCTCGACGCGGAACTACTCGACCACAGCGAACAGGTCGACGCGCCGGCCGGCGAGCACCTCCCACAGCCCCGCCACCAGATGCTCTACGACATCAACGTCCACGACGGCGGACACGTCGGCCACCAGCACATCGATCATATCTACTACGCCCGCGTCGAGTCGCGGGAGATTGACCCCGCAGGCGACGACGAGGCCGGTCCCGAGGTCTGGTCGTGGGACGACGAGACGGCGCTCAGAGAATCCGACCTCGATGCTGACACCGTCCAGTTCGCGCTGGAGGCGATCGAAGCCGCGGCCGACGCTGAGTAAGCGGACGCACAGCATAACGCGACCCCGCACGGCCGGATCCCGCTTCGCGTCAGACGTCTGCGACCAGCGACTTGACGTACCGCTCGACGTGGTTGTCCATCCGGCGCTTGAAGCCGGCCTGCCGAGCCAGTCGGTCCAGTTCGCGGGAGACGTAGGTGCCGTACTGGACCGCCTTCTTGTCGGCCGTCCGGACCGTGTCGGGGACGAATCCGCGCGCCGCCTCCCGGAGTGCGACCTTCCGCGCCTCGCTATCGACGAGTAGCGATTCCGGGAGCGGAAGCGCCGCCGCGACGACATCGTCGTGCAGCAGCGGCGTGACAGGTTCGACGCCGCCCAGCCGAATCGCGAGGACGTCGCGCTCGGCCTGCTCGGGGATCGTCCCGAGGAGTTCTCGCCGGGCCCCCCTGACGGAGTCGGCCTCGACGCGGGGGTCGTCGGGGGCCTTCTGCACCTTCGCGTACCCCCCGAACAGTTCGTCGGCCCCCTGGCCGAGTGCGAGGCGGTCGTAGCCGTCGGCAGCAACGCGCTCTGCGACGAGAAGTAGCGGCACGGCGATCGAGAGGTCCATCGGATTCGTGCGGCCGAGCGCGTCGGCGAGTCGCGGGACCGCCTCGCGGAGGTCCGCGTGGGAGAGTTCGACGACACGCAGGTCACGGTCCATCGTCGTGGCCGCGTCGCGGGCGGCGGCGATGTCGTGGCAGCCCTCGAACCCGGCCACATAGCAGGGCGCGTCGGGGACGCCGGCCGCGACGACGCCGGAATCAACGCCGCCCGAGAACGCGACTGCGACGTCGCCGTGGCGTTTTTTCCCGGCGTCCTCGTCGTCAGTTCGTGTCCCGACGACCCCGTGGTCGCCATCCGCTCCGACGGCCCGCGTCCGCTCGCGCACCGCGTCGCGGACGGCAGCGAGTGCCGCATCGCGGTCGGTGGCGGGCGTCGGGTCGGGAAGCGTCCACTGTGGGTCCGCACTCCCCGAAGCGGTCCCGACTCGTGTTGCGGTTCCGGCCCGGACCGACACGGGATTCTCGAGGCTGGTCGGCACGAACGACCACTGTGCGGGATCCGACGCGTCGACGAAGAGGGGTCGACGGCCGAGTACGTCGCGGACGAGGGAATCGTCGATTTCGCCCGCGAATCCGGCGGTTCCGGGGAGGGGCTCCCCGGTGTCGAGCGCGTCTCGGACGAGTGTTGACGATGCGCCGTCGAGATGCGCTGTGACTCCCGGTCCGGAATCGGACGACCCCGACATCTACACGAGGTCCGAGACGGTGCGCTTGATTCGGCGCTTGACCCCGCCGCCGAACTGGCGGAATGAGATCCGCCAGGGGGTGCGCCGGCCGACGACGCTTGTCTCGCCGTCGACGATGGCGTCGAGGATCCCGTCGACGGAGCGGTCGTCGGTCCCGACTTCGGTGACCGCCTGGCCGACCATCTCTCCGATGTGGGCGTCGCTACCGGCAGTCATCGGCAACCGTCGAGCGGTCGCAAAGCGCTTGGCTTTCCGGTTGGCCCACCCGGTGAACAGCCGTGAGTTGTACACCTCGACGGCGTCGGCGGCCGCGAGTTGATCGCGGCTAATGTGCGCCGCGACGCCGTGGCGCGAGGACTGAAATGGGTGCGGAACGACGGCGATCCCACCCTGGTCGTGGATGCGGTCGAGCGTTTCGTCGTACGAGAGGCCGGCCGGGACGAGTTCTTCGATCCCGAACGCGAGGACGTGTCCGGCCGCCGACGTGACTTCCATCGCCGGGATGCCGACGAGGTCGTACTCGGCGGCCTTCTCGGCCGCTTCGAGGCTCGCGTCGATCTCGTCGTGATCGGTGATGGCGAGCGCATCGAGACCGATCGCCCGCGCCTGCGCTAAGAGCAGGTCGACCGGGTCGCGGCCGTCGTACGACAGCGACGAGTGCGTGTGCAACTCGACCGATAACACGGATGGGGGTAGAGACCGGGATTAAAAAAGCAACCCGGTCCACGGCCACGGGAGGCGAGCGTAGCCGAAGCGGTAGTGTCGGCAGGTCGCGACGGCGATACACGTCCGTGCACACAGAAAAGCATTAATCGAACCTTCTTGAACAGGGAAGTGAATGAGCCTGCCGGACTCCGATCGCGAACTCGTGACGGCCGAACTCGGGCGCGACCCCAGCCCGACGGAGGCCGCACTCTTCGAGAACCTCTGGAGCGAACACTGCGCGTATCGCTCGTCGCGGCCCCTCCTTTCTGCGTTCTCTTCAGAGGGTGAGCAAGTCGTCGTCGGTCCCGGCGACGACGCCGCTGTCGTCCGCCTCCCCGACAACGACGGCGACAGCGACACGGAGACGTACGTGACGATGGGGATCGAGAGCCACAACCACCCGTCCTACGTGGACCCCTACGACGGCGCGGCGACGGGGGTCGGGGGGATCGTCCGTGATACGCTTTCGATGGGCGCGTACCCGATCGCGCTCGCGGACAGCCTCTACTTCGGCGACTTCGACGACGAACACACCCGCTATCTGCTCGACGGCGTCGTCGAGGGCATCTCCGATTACGGTAACGCAATCGGCGTGCCGACGGTCGGCGGGAGCGTCGAGTTCCACGACGACTACGAGGGGAACCCGCTCGTCAACGTGGCCTGCGTCGGCCTCGTGAACGAAGACCGTCTCGTCACCGCCGAGGCACAGGAGGCCGGCAACAAACTGGTCCTCCTGGGCAACGCCACCGGCCGCGACGGTCTCGGCGGCGCGTCCTTCGCGAGCGAGGACCTCGCTGAGGACGCCGAAACCGAGGATCGCCCTGCGGTCCAGGTCGGCGATCCGTACTCGGAGAAGTTACTCATCGAGGCCAGCGAGGAACTCGTCGACGGCGGCCTCGTTCAGGCGGCGCGTGACCTCGGGGCGGCCGGTCTCGGTGGCGCGTCCGCCGAACTCGTCGCCAAGGGCGGACTCGGCGCAGAGATCGAACTCGAACGGGTCCACCAGCGCGAGCCGGATATGAACGCGCTGGAGATCGTCCTCGCCGAATCTCAGGAGCGGATGTGTTATGAGGTCCGTCCCGAGGACATCGAGGCGGTGGAAGCGATCGCCGCAAAGTACGATCTCGGCTGTTCGGTAATCGGCGAGGTGACCGCGGGCAACTACGTCTGTACGTTCGAGGGCGAACCCGTCGTCGACGTGCCGGCGGAGTTCCTCGCCGACGGCGCGCCGATGAACGACCTCGCGACAGTCGAACCGAGCCAGCCGAGTCGCGACCGACCCGACGTCGATCTTCAATCGGCGTTCGAGGCGGTGGTCGGCGCGCCCAACACAGCGTCGAAGCGCTGGGTCTATCGCCAGTACGACCACGAGGTCGGAGCGCGGACCGCGCGCAAACCCGGCGACGACGCCGCGCTGCTCGCCGTTCGCGAGGCCGGAACCGGCGTCGCGCTCTCGTCAGGCGCGGTGCCAGCCTGGACCGACTGTGCGCCCTACGACGGCGCGCGGGCGGTTGCACTGGAGAACGCGACCAACCTGGCAGCGAAGGGCGCGACGCCGCTGGCCGCAGTCGATTGCCTCAACGGCGGCAATCCAGAGAAGCCGGAGGTTTACGGGCGCTTCAGTGCGATCGTCGACGGCCTCGCTGATATGTGCCGCGACCTGTCGATCCCGGTCGTCGGGGGGAACGTCTCGCTCTACAACGACTCTGTCGCCGGGCCGATTCCGCCGACACCGACGCTCGCAGTGCTCGGGGCGAAGGCCGGCTACGACGCCCCGCCGGCAGCGCTCGACGGACGCGGGACGCTGGTCCTCGTGGGTTCCGGTAGCGATGCGCTCGGCGGTTCCGAACTGCTCGCTCAGGAGGGCGGCTCAGACGCGTTCCCGACTCTCCCGGGGAACGCGAGCGACGTCGTCGCGACGCTCGCGGCCGTCGCAAACGACGACGCGACGCTCGCGGTCCACGACGTGAGCAACGGCGGACTGGCCGTCACGCTGGCCGAGATGGTAACGGAGACGACGGGCGCGGAGGTCGCCGTCGACGACGTAGTCACGCTGTTCGAGGAGACCCCCGGCCGCGCGGTCGTCGAGACCAGCGATCCGGCGGCAGTCGAAGCGGCGTTCGACGGCATCGCACCGGTTACGATGCTGGGTGAGGCCACCAATGACGGGGCGCTCAGGCTGTCGGTCGGCGGGGGGAACCTATCCGTCGATGCCGAGTCGATCGCGTCGCTGCGTGACGTGCTCGCGTCGGAGTTGGAGTGAGAACGGCGGTTAGAGGAGAAGTGGGACGCCGAAGGCGATAGCCAGGCCGACGACGAGGACGAGGAGGCCCGTCGTGACCTGGCTCATTCCGAAGTCCTGCATCGGCGAGGTGACGCGGCCGTCGTCGTCGCCGTGGTCGTCACCGTGACCGTGCGCTTCCTCGCCGTGGTCGGGGGCTTCTTCGCCGTGACTGCCGTGGCTCTCGTGATCGCTCATACTCGAGGGATCGGATGCCGACTACTAAAACGCTCCCGAATCGGAGAGTGCGGGATAGTGAGGCGAACAGGCGACACCGTCGACGGAGCCGGGTGAGGCTCTGTCCGCGACGCGTGGTGTCGCACACCCGCTGGCGCATCGCGGCCGCGCTCAATGCACGCGGTGTCTGGCCCCGGCATTACATAAAAGCAGTCGCCTCCAGTGATCAGGACCGGCCGAACAGGTCGCTGTCGGTCGGCTTCGTGGCTCGCTTCTGCCGGATATAGTACAGGAAGAATCCCGAGATTCCCGCCGTGTACGGCGTGACAATCGCGGCTTGAGCGACGGCATCGGCCGGCAGCCAGAGCGTGAATCGAGTCACTCCTCCGATCAGTGTGAGAACCGAGAGGACGATCACGATCGTAAAGACCACTTCTCCGACCCGCATCAGTCGAGGACTGTATCCCTCAGGCTGGTAGCCGCAGACCGGACACCGAGTCGCGTCGGCCTGAATCGACATTCCGCACCGATCGCAGGGCGCGGTCTCCTCAGCGTCGTCGACCTCATCGATCATAGTCGATATACGAGGTTCGACAGAGTTGAGTCGTTCGCTGCTTTCCCCGTTCGAGGCCGACCTTCCGACACCTTTTGATCACGGGCCGCGTATCCGGCAGTATTGTATGACTCTGACGAAGCGGATCATCCCGTGCATCGACGTCGACCTCGACGACGACGGGAATCCGGCAGTCTACACCGGCGTCAACTTCGAGGATCTGAAGTACACCGGCGATCCGGTGGAGATGGCCAAGTTGTACAACGAGGCCGGGGCCGACGAGTTCGTGTTCCTCGACATCACGGCCTCTGCGGCCGGCCGGGAGACGATGCTCGATACCGTCTCCCGGGTCGCCGACGAGGTGTTCATCCCGTTGACCGTCGGTGGCGGCATCCGGACGCGCGAGGACATCAAAGAGACGCTGCGGGCCGGCGCGGACAAGGTCTCGATCAACACCGCGGCGCTCGAAAGTCCGGACCTGATCGACGAGGGCGCACGGTCGTTCGGATCGCAGTGCATCGTTATCTCCGTGGACGCCAAGCGGCGCTTCGACGAGGAGGGCGAATACTACGCCGAGGTCGACGGCGAGTCCTGCTGGTTCGAGTGCACGGTGAAAGGCGGCCGCGAGGGGACCGGCGTCGACGTCGTTGAGTGGGCCAACGAGGCCGAATCGCGGGGCGCGGGCGAGTTGTTCGTCAACTCGATCGACGCCGATGGCACGAAAGAGGGGTACGACATCCCACTGACCGAGGCCGTCTGTGATGCCGTCTCAACGCCCGTCATCGCCTCCTCGGGCTGTGGCGGCCCCGAAGATATGTACGAGGTGTTCACCGAAGCGGGCGCGGACGCCGGACTGGCGGCCTCGATCTTCCACTTCGACGAGTACAGCATCGAAGAGACGAAGCAGTACCTCGACGAGCACGGCGTTCCGGTCCGGCTATAGCGCGAGCGCGATCAGTCCCCGAACGGACGCTACTGTGCGGCCTCGAAGGCCGCTGAGAAGTCTTCGACCGTCGTCTGCACGTGCTGAGAGGCGTCGCCGAGCGCATCGAGCGGGTCGATGCCCGCCTCGGTCTTGATCGAGAGGATCGGTTCGGTCTGTCCGCCCGACTGCTCGGGGTTCACGTCGTAAGTCGCGGCGGCGACGCCCTCGGTTTCCAGGAGTGCGCCCTTGATCACATTCATAAAGGTGTGATCCTCGCCGGCGACCTCGATGCGGAGTTCCTCGTCGGTCTTGTCGATGACCCGCAGTTCCATACCGGTTCTTTCCCCGCGACGGCGTTTCAGTATTTCGTATTGGGGAACAGAGTATCGACGTCGGGGTCGGCGTCGACCAGTCGGTACTCGAAGTCTCCGCGTTCGACTGCGCCGGCGTGTTCGAGATGATCCAGATGGGCGTACGCCTCGCCCGGTCCGTGGAGGATGTGAATGTGCTCGAGTTCCCCGAAGAGGTGGGCACTGACCGTCCAGGCGTCGGCGGGGCCGTGTTCCTGAAGCGTCTCGACGACACGGCGAGTGCGGTCGTAGTGGTGCTCGCGAATGACCTCGATCCGGGCTTCGGGGTCTTCGATCGGGGCGCGGTGGCCCGGCCACGCGGTATCGAGTTCGTGGCTCGCCAGGCGGCCGAGGCTGTCGATGTACGTCGCCAGCGGGTCGTCCACGCGTAGATCCGCGCCGCCGATGTTCGGCGTGTACTCCGGCAGGATGACGTCGCCGACGAACGCCGCCGACTCCCCGTCGTCGGTTTCGAACGCGAACGCGATGTGGCCCGCTGCGTGTCCGGGGAGGTAGAGCACCGTCAGTTTGCCGTCGCCCGCGCGGACGTGGTCGCCGTCGGCGAGCGTCTGTACGTCGGCAGGATCGCCGGCGACCCCCTGGAAATCCGACTGGACCTCGAAGAGTTCCTCGCGCTTGTCCGGCGGAATGCCCCACTCGCTGAACCGACGGTCGCGGAGTTCGTCGAGCGAATCGGTGGTTGCCCTCTCGCCGGAGATTAGCGGGGCGTCGACCTCGTGGGCGAAGACGTCCGCACCCGACTCTGCCTGAATTTCACCCGCGAGACCACAGTGATCCGAGTGCCAGTGCGTCAGCAAGATTCGATCGATGTCAGCCACATCGACGCCGGCCGAACTGAGACCGTCTTCGAGGTCGCTCCGGACGCCCTCCGCCGACGCGCCGACGTCGACGAGGGTCGTCAGGGCTCCCTCGAGGAGGTAGGCGTTGTTCTCGCCCTCGAACACGGAGTTGCCGAGCGCGATGCGTGTGAAATCCATACACACAGCCTCCGGGCGAACGAATATGAGGATTGCCATCCCGGCGAGGCGGGGTGGGCCGCGAGCCTCGTCGGTACATTCAATTCGGTTGATATCGAACTGCGTCCGAAGGGGATGGAAGACTTCTACGAACTGCTCGGTGTCTCGGAGGACGCCTCTCCCGAGGAGATTGACCGAGCGTGGCGGGAGCGCGTCCGTCGGTATCATCCGGACGTCAACGACGACGCGCGAGCCACCGCGCAGTTCAAGACACTCAAGGCGGCCCACGAGGTCCTCAGCGAGGAGAAAAAGCGGGCGGCGTACGACCGGATGGGACACGAGACGTACGTCCGCGAGCGCCTCGGCGGACTACCGACGGCCGGACAGCCGGGCCCGGACGCCGCGGACGACAAAGCGGAAGACGGCGAAGCGACACGGGGCGTCGATCGGTCGTCGACCGACCGGCAGCGGACGACGAGGACCGGCGGGAGTCGAACTGGCAGATCGTCGGGAAGTCATTCGCAATCGAGTCGCAGTTCCACCTCGAGAGGGCGGACGACGAGTGATCGGACGCAGCCGTCGTCGCGGACGAACACGAACGGACAGACCACGTCCGGAAGCCGGCAGACAGAATCGCGGAACCGGGCAGGTGGCCAGAGCGGGAACACCCGGAGTGACCGAAGCGACCGGAGCAGTCGGCGCGCGCAGTCGACCACCGACAACGGGAGGTCTACAGCCGACGCCGGAACGGGTCGCGAGACAGTCGCGGCGGAGCGAACGGGGCTCTCCCGACTCCAGTACGCCTGGATTACTGTGGTCCTGGCTGGAGCGGTCTACATCGCCGGACTTTGGCAGTACCTCGCGGCGAACGCGGGAGTACTCGCGACGCTCCGCACGGCGCTCGTGACCGACCCGAACAGTGCGCTGACCGCCGTCGGGACGCTGATGCCGCCCGGAACCTTCGCCCTTCGCGCCGTCTCAGGTGCGGCGAGCACGACGCTGTTGTTTCCGACCGGGGCAGTCGTGCTCGCGGTCACGTTCGTGGCCGTCGTCGTCGCCGTCGGTCGGGGATCGGCGTATCTCTACGTGTTCGCCGGACTCGCGCCGTTGGTCGGGTTGGCGATCGGCCCGCTGACGATTCTCCCCACCGGTGCAGTTCTCGCGCTCGTCGTCGTGCTCCCGGTCGGCGGAACAGTGCTTTTCGCGCTCGACGCGGGGCGCTACGTGACGTGAGTAACAGCACCGAGTGACACGCTCGTCGGGAAGTGAAAGGAAGGGGACCGCGTTGTGCGGTCCGTGACTGACCAAGCCACTGCGAAGAGCACCAGTCTCGCAGGTCCTTACCTGACGCGCCCGGTATCGACCACGCGCGTCAGTTCTGATTTCCGCGTTTGTAGTGAAAAGTGCTGTGATTGGACCAATATCGTCCGTCCCATACCGAACAACTGCGTAGAGTGGAATACTCAGTGGATATAGGTTCAGTAAATGAAAAATTTGTTTCTCTGCGCCTCATCTATGCACGTTCCTGACACGTATCGGGCGAATGCCGTAAAATAAACAAAAAATAATGTGGGAGAGACACTGCCGACGGTTCGGGGTAGATCGCCGGACAAGGAAGGGCGAATCACCGGACCAGGTAGGGGTCGTTCCCCGCTCCAAACCGTCCGAGGTCGGCCTCGCGGCGGTAATCGGTCGACGTGAGCGCCGCGAGGCCATCGACGAGACGGTCGGGATGCGTTTCGTTCCACGCTGCGGGCTCTTCGATCGGGACGACCAGGAAGCCGCTGCCTCGGACCTCCGTGCCGTGGAGCGCATCCATCTCGATGGGTGTCTTCCGCGCCTGTGCAGTGTAGGTTTCGAGGACGTGTCGCGTCGCCCGCTCCCCGACCGGGAGAAGGACGTGCGCCGCAATCGCCCGGAGTTCGGCGTCGAAGAACCGCTCGAGGTCGTCGTAGGACGACTGCGACGGTTCGCCGTCGCCGGCGCACATATACAGGTACGAGAGAAACGTTTGCTGTGGTATCGGCTGCTCGCCGACCGACTCCAGAAGACCGGCTTCGGCCAGGGTCTTCTGGAGTCGGCGGCCCGCGCCGTTGGTGAACGGAACGCCGGTGTCGAGACCGCCGTGCTGTTCCGGGCGGTCACCGACGACGTGAAAGTCCGCGTTTGCGTCGCCGTACCCGGGGACGAAGTGGTCACATGGGGGCCGCATATCGAAGGGGTTACTCGTCCGGTCTGTGACGTTCTTCACAAATGAACGCTAACAGCGAGTCGAAAAAACTGAATCGATTTGACGCTCGAACGCAGGATTGCGGCTCGTCGCGACGTTCCGGCATCAGAGTTCGACGCCGGAGGGAATCAGACTGTGCGATCGAAGGAGATTGCCGTCGGCGTCGTAGACCAGGAAGGTCTGTTTCTCGTAGGTGACAACCTCGTCGCCGTCCATCGTGACTTCAACGCGATAGCGTCCGTCGTTCACCTCGGCGCCCTGACCGTACTCGCGAGCGGCGCGGATGAACGTGAGTACGTCGTCGGCCTCTTCGTTGAGTTCGAGGACGAAATCGCCAGTGATACGATTCGTGACACTGACGACGCCCGTCGCGTCCGGTTCGTCCAGCGAGTTTTGCAGTCTGAATGCGACGTCTGTCTCGCTCGCGTCGAGATACGCTCCGCTGGGGTCCGAGAGCCGTCGGTCCAGTTCCTCGCTCGGTCCGTGGAAGGCGATCCGGACCAAGGGCTTACTCGGGTCGCCATCGTCGTCAACCCAGGAGATGTTTTCAACGTCCAACTCGAAGTAGTCCCGCCTCATTCCGTACCTGCATCTTGAACGTCATCGGGTATGAACGTAACGCCCGCGTCAGGCGAGAGCCTGGCTGTCCGATCGACTCTCGGTCCGTCTGGCGGCGATGGACTGGACCACAGGTGTGCATCACTGACCCCGATAGGATATTTTGCTCCATCCCCTCTATTCAGATATGATCAAGCGATCGATCGCAGTTGTGGGCGGTGCGGTTGCAGGACTCGCTGCTGCGGACCGACTCGCGCCGGCGGCCGACGTGACGCTCTTCGAACGGCAATCCTACGACGACAAGCGCGTCAACTGTGGGGAGGCGATCACCGACGCGTCGTTGATTCCACTGGCGGAGACGCCCGAGAACGGGTTTCTGAACGACATCGACGCCTTCGAGTTACGGCTGTTCGAGGGGAAGGAACACGGCCCGGCCGACCCGCCACTTGGGATGTCGCGGATCCGGTGCCCGCCGGGGTACATCACCGACCGGAACGTCGTCGAGCGGACGTGGGCCGAGACGGTCGCCGCCGACGGCGTAGACGTCAGAGAGAACGCAGCCGTCGGGCCGGACCGGTTCCGTGAACTGTGTCGGTCACACGACTACGTGATCGATGCCACCGGACAACCGGCGCTGTCGATGCGAGCGTTCGGCGATCTGGACGCGTACACGGGTGAGATCGTCGCCGTGAACGCCGATGTCGGTGGCGAGTTCAGCTCGATCACGTCGGTTCCACGGATCTTCTTCGAGGGGTACGTCGGGTACGCGTGGGTCTTTCCGAAGTCCGAGACGCGGGCGAACGTCGGCATCGGCTGGGCGGGCGAGGAGCGTCCAAACGATTACTACGCCGCGCTCGCGGGGGCCTGCCGCCGGAACGGGCTCCCCGTTCCCGACCGCTCGGAGACGAACGTCTACACCATCCCGCGCGGGCCGAGTCTCCACCCAGCGGCGACCTATCGCGCGGGAGAGAACGTCGTTCTCGTCGGCGACGCGGCCGGAATCGCCAATCGGTATCAGGGCGAGGGCATCTGCCAGGCGATCCGTTCGTCGTATCTCGCAGCCGAGGCGATCCTCGAGGACTGCCCTGAGACCTATCCTGACCGCCTCTACGAACTGATGCAGTCTGAGTATCGACTGGCCCACGCGATGCGGGGAGCCTGGGTCGAACACGGTGATCCGCGACTCCTCGCCAGGGTGGCCGAGGCACTCGACGGCCTGACCGTCGACGACATCACGCGCTCGCCGGGACGCGTCACCGCCCGCCTCGTCCGACACCCGGTGACGGCGTCTCGGCTGTTAGCCGACGCCGGAATGCGCCAGCGACTCGTGGACGCCTATACCGACTCCTGGGAGTACACTCGGGGACCGCACCCCGCGGATTGACCGTTCGATATCGCTGTATACGATTTATTTCGGTGAGACTCAGTGCGGTCTCGAACGATAGAACTCACACAGAAACCGTCGTCAGCGACTCACGAAGCGTGATTCCGAACGGACTCGAACTCGCCGGCCGCGACGCTGTCGTTGACGCTTTCGACGTTGACGTCCGGGAGGTTTCGCGGGTACTTTCGATTGAAGTACGAGAGGAGGTTCTCGACGTCGCGATCTAAGAGTTCGCGGGCGTTCTCGTGATCGGTCGGGACCGACTGCGGCCAGTCGAAGACCGTCACCCCTGACTCGCTGATCGCGACGTTGTACTCGCTCATGTCGGCGTGAACGAAGCCGAGGTCGTAAGCGGTCGCAATCTCCTGAAGGATGAGATCGAGGACGCCAGTGACCTGTTCGTCCGGGAGTTTCGCGCGGTCCAGTTCGATCCCCTCGAACTTCGCCATCACGATTGCGTGCCGATTGTGATCGATCGGACGGGGCACCGAGACGTCCGGATAGAGGGATTCAAGCGCCTCGTACTCGCGCTCTGCGGCTTTTCGGGCGGTGTAGAGCCACGAGACGTGTTGATTGTCCGAGGTGTAGTCCCGCTCACGCATCACCTCGCGGAAGTCCGTGTAGCCCTCGCGGTGGAACTTCAGCGCCAGCGGTCGGTACGACTGCACTTCGAGGACGTCACTCTCCTTGCCGACACCCAACGGCGCGCCGACGCCCTCGACGGTGTCCCGTTCGGAGAACGTCCGCAACGCGAGCGCGTCGTAACCCTCAGCCGTCAGCGTGTAGCCCTCGTACTGAATGGTTTTTCGTTCGATGAGGCCCCGGGTGGCACAGCGGTCCAGTCGGTATTCGACCTCCTCCGCGGTGAGATTCGAGAGATCCGGGAGCTTCCCGCGGTTCACCCACTCGGAGAAACGCATCCCCTGCTCGACGCCGGAGAGGAGATAGAAGTCCTCGGGTTCGAGTTCTGTCATCACGCCGGCGACGTTCCGCACCATACCGAACGGTGGAAAGCGACGTGTAAAAGACTCGCGAGTCGATCCGCGAGTGCGTATAGTGTATATTGCGATATAGAATCCCTGTTCGCGGAAATTCCGCTTCGTTTCACACACTGGCTTGGCGTCGGCCCGCCTCGGATGCTGACGACAAGACTTGACCGCGCGATTTAATTCACCGGCTCTACCCGAGTTATGCATCTTTGGATATCAGTATTAAGTATGATAACCCGTGCGAGCGCTTATGTGCTTCTAGTAACTCACTCGTTTATGCAAGAGCAAGATATTATATCTGAGAATGAACCCCCTGCTGGGGAAGAAGAACATTCTACTATCGGTCGTAGAGACTATCTGAAAACCGTTGGGATAGCCATCGGGTCGATCAGCGCAGTGACCACCACGAGTGATGCCGTTCAGGCACGGAGCAGTGGCTACGGCGGAGGCGGTTATGGAGCAGGGGCATACGGAGGAGGAACCAGCGGGAACAGTCTCGTTGTTTCCACTACGGATGCCACGAGCACCGGGAGTACGTCTGCGGTATTGAATGGCTCCTTAGACAATATCGATGGTAAGAGTTCCGTAGATTGCTACTTCAGATGGCGGCAAGTTGGCACCAGTTCGTGGAACACCACGGCGAAGCGGTCTCTGTCCAGCACAGGTTCATTCAGCGCGGAACTCAGCGGGCTTGAGGACGGCATAGATTATGTTTACAAGACAATCGCCCAGGACGGTAATGGTAACGCGGGCCAAGGTAGCACGGTGACGTTCACCACGACGGATACCCCGCCGGCGGTCAGCACGGGGCCACCAACCAACGTGACTGATTCCACGGTCAGTCTCAACGGTTCTTTAGACGACACCGGCGACGCACCATCGGTAGACTGCCAATTCGAGTGGCGGGAGGTCGGTGCCAGTTCGTGGAATGCGACAACGATGCAGATTCTCACGTCAACGGGATCATTCAGCGTTGACATCACCAACTTGTCCGGTTCCACAGACTACGAGTACAGGGCAACTGCCCGAGCGTTGGACGGCGATACCGAGACCGGCGCCACCGTCTCGGTCTCAACAAACAGCAGTGGTTCGATGCTCAATCGACTGGTCCCCGGTAACTGAGACCGGTTCCCCGAGCCCACATTGTGAGGTTGCTGCCGATTGAGACGCCTCGGGATCGCTCGTCGAGTTCAACCACCGAGGTAGACGGGTTTAGCGCCGACAACACAGACAGTTCCAACACCAAGCACGTCGTCAGTACGATGTTCAGTGTGACTCTCCCCGTGACCGACTCGAACAGGGGCCGTGCGAACATCATACAAACGACTAACCAGTCTCGTTATTATCGCTCTGACAATGAACTGGTATAATAGCGTTTGCGATTCTCGGGACGTTCGGTGCTGGCGTGGTATGCTACCTGATCGGGGAGTTGTACGAATTCCGTTCACACCCTACCGATGACTGAGTAGAATCGGTCATCGCGGTTATCGAGTTCGTGATTTAGATTCAGTTGCTGGTGGCGCTCACATACGGATCCGATCAACTATCCGCGCCCTCTGAGTCATCGGGTTCCGTTAGCCCGAGTTCGTCCAGCCGTTTTCCGAGACCTGCCAACAGCGTCGGCGATAAGTAGGGAAGGGCGACATCTGCCAGCATAGCACCCAGTCGTCCCTCGCCAATCGGGGCCAAGATTGCGACCGCGATCCGTTCGAGTCGCGAGGCGACGACGAAACCGCTTTGCCGCGGCAGTCGTAGCCTTGCGGTATGGGCGACGATAGCGGTGGACCACTGGCCGACAGGGAGTGGCGACTCATCCGCGAGGAGGCCCGCGACGGGCCGATGCAGATGGCACTCGACGAGGTGGCCGCCGAAACCGCTGCCGACGGGGGCCCGCGGACGGTCCGCGTCTACCGATGGGACCCCAGCACGCTCTCGCTCGGATACAGACAGGATCCCGACACCGTCGACTGGGACCACTGTGAGGAAGCGGGAGTGTCGGTGACGCGACGACAGACCGGCGGCGGCGGGATCTACCACGACGTCGACGGCGACGTCTCCTACTCGATTGCCGCGCCGAAACGCGAACTGCCCGGGGACCTGCTCGACGCGTATCACCTCCTGTGCGAACCGGTTCTCGACGCGTTCGGCGCAGTCGGTATCGACGCCGACTACGTCTCGGAACCGGTGGCGGAGATCTGGTCGCCCGCGTGTTATCTCCGGGAACTCCACCCCGCCCACGACATCGTCGCCGAGGGTCGAAAAATCAGCGGCAACGCCCAGTATCGGCAGCAGGACGCGGTCGTCCAGCACGGGTCGCTCACGTACGCCGTGAAGGCAATCGAGCACCTCGCGACGTTCACCGGTCACGACGTCGATCACGATCGGTTCCGCGACCGCGTCGTCGGCGTCGACGAACTGACCGATATCTCCCGCGCCGAGTTCGTCGAAGCGGTCGAGGACGCGCTCGCAACGTGGGCGGACGCCGCGGAAGGATCGTGGACGGACGACGAACTCGCCCGGGCGCGTGAGCGCGCAGCGGAGAAGTACCGAAGCGAAGCGTGGATTCAGCGCCGAACCGACTGAAAGGGTCGGCTGGGTCGTCCGGGCCAGATCGAGAGCCCGTCCGGTGCGAGAAGCGACCGTCACCGCAACCCGAAGTCGCTTTACTCCCGGCGTGCCACCGACCGGTATGCGTGTAGGAGCACACGAGTCGATCGCCGGGGGCGTCGCGAACGCCGTCGATCGGCAACTCGACGACGGTGGCAACTGCGGACAGATCTTCACACACTCGCCGCAGGTCTGGCAGAATCCCGATATCGACGACGACGATGCGGCGGCCTTCCGCGAGCGCTCGACTGAGCACGACCTCGGCCCGTGGGTCATCCACTCGTCGTATCTCGTGAACCTCTGTACGCCGAAGGACGATCTGCGTGCGAAATCGATCGACTCGATGCAGCGCGAGGTCGATGCGGCCGCCCAACTCGGCATTCATTACGTGAACGTCCACCTGGGCGCTCACACCGGCGCGGGCGAACAGCAGGGCCTCGATAACGCGGTCTCGGCGCTGGACGAACTCGACGTGCCCGACGGTGTCACGGTTCTCGTCGAATCCGACGCCGGATCGGGAACGAAGATGGGCGACGACTTCGCCCACCTCGGCTACGTCCTCGAGGAGAGCGCGCAGGACCTCGAAATCTGTCTCGACACGGCCCACGCCTTCGCGGCGGGCTACGATCTCTCGACCGCCGAAGGGGTCGAAGAGACAATCGAGGCGCTCGACTCCGAAGTCGGCGTCGAGAACCTCGCGTGCGTCCATCTCAACGACTCGAAGCACGAGTGCGGGACCAACAAGGACGAACACGCCCACATCGGCGAGGGGTTGATCGGCGAGGCGGGGATGACCGCGTTCGTGAACCACGAGGCGATCCGGGAGGTCCCGCTCGTGCTTGAGACGCCACGCGAGGACGGCAAAGGGTTCGCCTGGAACATCGACCGCGTTCGCGACCTCCGCGAGTCGTAAGCAGCGCGTTCTTCAACGTCCGGCAGATAGCGTCCCACAACGTGGACGAGTGTGATTTCCCAGTTCGTGCGCGACCGTCGCGCCGGGATGTCGTGCGCGGAAGTGCCAGCGTGCTCGGAGCGCTCGGCGCTGGGGCGTCGCTTCGTGGCGTCGGGACGGCGGCCGCGACGGCGATACCCGAGCGCGATGCCGACGGGACGGCGCTCACGACGACGGTCGCGACGCAGAACCTCGGGCTAGGCGCGGGCTTCCTCTCGATCGCCAGCGACGACAGCGACGCGTCGATCCCAGAACGGGTTGGGTCCCTCTACAACACCGTTCGCGCGAGCGAACCGCACGCGAGACTGGCCGCCCTCGCTGACGAACTCGCGCGGGCGTCGCCGACTATCCTCGGAGTGCAGGAGGCCGCAGTCGTCCGCCGCGGGCCACGCTCCGGCGGTGCTCCCACCGACCCCGACGCCGAGTCGGTCGTCTTCGACTTTCTCGCGATTCTCCGCGAAGCGCTCGCTGACCGGGGGACCCCCTACCGCCTGATCGCGACGACGACGAACGTAGATCTGGAACTCCCGGCGCGGGCCGACGGCAACCGGATCGACGTCAGACTCACCGACCGCGACGCCTTGCTCGTTCGGGGCGACGCCGACGTCGAGGTCGAGTCAGCTGCGGCCGCGACCTACGACGCGTCGGTGACGCTGCCGATCGGCGGCGATCGAACGGTCGAGATCGAGCGCGGGTACGCACGGGCCGACCTCCGATTCGAAGGCGCGTCGGTGACGGTTCTGAGTACGCACCTCGCGTCGGGTCTGAAGAGCGTCCGGACGGAACAGGCGCGGGAACTCGCCGAGACAGTCGAGTCGCTGTCTGGACCGCTGGTCGTTCTGGGCGATCTCAACGATCCCCCGGACGCGGCCGTCCCGACAGCCACACCTGACGGAAATGAGAGCACCGACGCGGGTGCGTACGGGGTTCTGACCGGGACGCTCACCGACGCGGCCCGCGCGGCGGGAGTCACGGGTGGCACGTGCTGTCGGCCGTCGTCACTCCGCCCGCCCGACGAGGATGGTCTTACCCAGCGTATCGATCACGTCCTCGTCCGTGGGGTCCGAGCGACGAGTGCCGAGCGGTTCGCCGTCGAACCGACCGAGAGCGCGAGCGACGGGTCGGGGCTGTTCCCCTCGGATCACGCCGGGGTGCTGGTCGGCGTGACGTCGGCCCCGGCGACACCCTCGACGGCGGACCCGTCCGAGTCGCCGGTGACCGATGAGGACACGGGCGGAACCCGAGGGATCGCCACGGGTGACGACGGCGGGGCCACAGTCGGCGGAGCGACTGGTGACTCGACGACCGATGCGGATCCGGGGACGACCACCGCGACCGGCACGCCCGGCTTCGGCCCGCTGTCCGCGCTGGTGGCTGTCGTTGGTCTCAGTGTCGCGTCGATCCGTCGGCTGGGCCGCGACTGAAGTAGGGACAGGGGAAGTGGTAGATCGACCTGCTTTTGAGCGCGCCGGGAGAACGCCCGTTCGTGCGACGATTCTCGCCGGAGTACCTGCGTCGGACTCGCAAGGGGATGTGGGTGGACTCCCGCGCAGCGCTCGCTCCGCTCTCGCTCGGCGACCGAGAGCGGATTCTCGACGCGGGTACGGGTACTGGAGAACTCGCCCGTGTGGTGGCCGCCGAGTCGCCGGCGGCGGTGGTGTGTCTCGACGCTGATCCAGAACTGCTGTCAGTCGCTCGGGAGGAGACAGACCTCGCCGTCGTCGCCGGCGATGCGGTCCGGCCGCCGTTTGCCGACGATTCCTTCGATCTGGTGGTCTGTCAGGCGCTCATAGTCAACCTCCCCGACCCGACGGTGGCACTCCAGGCCTTCGGATCGCTCTCGACCGACGCCGTGGCCGCCATCGAACCCGACAACGCTGACGTAGGGGTCGATTCGACGGTCGAGGCGGAAGTCACGCTGGAGCGGCAGGTCCGGGAGGCCTACATCGAGGGCGTCGAGACCGATGTCGCGATGGGCGATCGCCTGCTGTCGGCGTTCCGGACGGCGGGGCTGGAGTCGATCGAGACGCGGCGGTACTATCACCGGAAGATCGTCGAACCCCCTTACGACGAGTCGGCGCTGTCGGCCGCCGCGCGGAAGGCCAACGGGGCGGGGCTGGCGGATCACGAGACGGAACTCCGTCGCGTGCTCACGCCCGAGGAGTACGATACTCTCCGGCGGGAGTGGCGCGAGATGGGGCGAGCGGTCGTCGATGCGATGAGGAAAGAGACGTATCGACGCGCCGAAGTGGTGCCGTTCGATGTGGTCGTGGGTCGCGTGTCGCGCTAACAAACGGAACCCGACTCAGACGACGTCGCCGCGAACGGTGGTCCCAGACTGCGACGCCCGGTACTCCCTGACGGCGGCGGCGGCCTCGGCGGCGGTGTCGTCGGCGAGTCCGAGCATCGATAGCGACTCCGGGAGCGTCGGGAAGACGAGTTCCCCATCCCGCAGTTTCTGGAGCGCTGACGTCGATCGCTGTGCTTCGGCGTAGAGACAGACGCCGCGCGGGTCGAGGATCTGCTCGTAGGCCTCGCGATCGATCGCGCTCTTCAGGCGTTGTCGGACGTTGTCCTCGAAGGACGCGTTGCAGACTTCGAGGTGGACTGGCTCGTCGCCGTCGAGCAGGTGCGCGGCGAGGCACTTTTCGGGTGCTGCGTGCCCGCTAGCGTTCGTTTGGACGCGGTCCGGATACGCCTCGGCCCACGCCGCGGAGACGCTCCGTCCGATACCCTTCACACCGTGTTCGGCCTCGAAGCGCGTCTCGGCGTCGGCGTCACCTCGGAGAAGGAGATCCTTCGTGACGTAGATGTCGAGGCGCTCGATCGGGTCGAGGCCGAGCGCGACGTCGCCGTAGACCCAGACCTCTCGAACGGGGACCGGCATCGGTTCGTCCTCGACGGCGTCGAGCACGGCTTCGATCCGTGCCAGCGCGCGGTCTCGTTCCATACACGGGATGGGAGAGGGATCACCGAATGTGTTTCGACGACAGCAACGTGTTAGTCGAGGGCGAATCCGCCAGACGACGGCGACTGTGAGAGCGTTCACCGTACTTCCGGAGGTATTTTTACTACGGTCGCCGTACTAACCCGTGGCACTCTAGGGTGTCGATCGGTCATCGTACGGTGACCACTTCGGGGTAACGCGACCCTCGAGTGCCTTCCCCCCATCCCCCTCTCCCTTCGACACGCGTACCCCATTCGGCTCGTGACGACGGCCATCGACGAGAGCCGTTGCAGTCAGCGACATCCCGAGACGAAACCGGTATGCGCTCCCGTCGCCAACGGCGGACCGATGGAGTGCGACAAGTGCGGCCGCGACGCCGTGATGCACGCGGGCTACTCCGGAGCGCACCTCTGCGGCGAGCACCTCTGTGCCTCGATCGAGAAGCGCGTCCGTCGTCGGATCCGTCGCGACAGCCTCGTCCCGAGAGACGCCTCGCCGGACGACCCCGAGCGCTGGGTCATCGGACTCTCCGGCGGGAAAGACAGCGTCGTGCTCGCGCACATCCTCGACGAGACGTTCGGCCGCGACCCCCGGATCGAGATCATCGCGCTGACCATCCACGAGGGAATCGAGGGATACCGCGACGAGAGTGTCGACGCCTGCGTCGAACTCGCGGCCGACCTCGACCTCCGGCACGAACTTGTCTCGTACGAGGACGAATTCGGCGTCCGGATGGACGACGTCGTCGAGGACGACCCCGAGGGGATGGCTGCCTGCGCGTACTGCGGGGTGTTCCGGCGCGACCTCCTCGAGTCGTACGCTGCGGCGTTCGACGCCGACATTATGCTCACCGGTCACAACCTCGACGACGAGGCACAGACCGCGTTGATGAACATCCTCGAAGGCAACGTCGAGCAGATGGCCAAGCACTTCGACGCGAGCCTCGGCCCGTTCGACGAGCGCCACGACTCCGAGCAGTTCGTCCCCCGGGCGAAGCCCCTCCGCGACGTCCCTGAGAAGGAGATCGCGCTGTACGCGCACCTGAAAGACCTGCCGGCGCACATTACCGAGTGCCCCCACTCCTCGGAGGCGTTCCGCAGCGAGATACAGGATCTGCTGCTCTCGCTCGAAGAGGCCCACCCCGGAACGAGACACTCGATTATGTCGGGGTACGAGGAACTCGCTTCGATGGCGGCCGATCGCTACCGCGGGGCGTCGACGCCGGAACTCGCCGAGTGCGATCGCTGCGGATCGCAGACGACGAGAGACGTCTGTCGGAAGTGCCGGCTCCTGGAGTCACTGGAAGCGGCATAGTCGCCCTGCGGCCGGGTGCGCTACAGTACCGTTTGCGAACCCTCCTGTAGGCGTCTCGTCGGACCGGACGACAATCGGGTGACTGGTGAAGTCAGCCGCGACTGTATCGAGCGACGAACAAAAAATCGTGGACGAAACGCGAATGACTGAAGACTGCAGGAAACACACCGGCGGTCAATACGGTGCTGCCCGGTCTGTCGAGTGCGCGATTATCGAATGACGTCGACGCCGTGTTGCGTCTCACGCTGTTCTTTGCCACCGTCGGACTGCCAGGAGCCGCCGGTCGCAGTCGATCCGGAGGAGGTGCCTCCCTGCGCGAACTCGGCGTCCTCGTTCGCGTCGAACTCCGAAGCTTCGAGGCTTTCTCTCGAGCGATCGGCCTGCTTCTGCGTTGACGGGCCGAGCACCTGTGCGGACTGAACGCCGGTCATAATCGCCATCACGCGTACTTTCCCCTTGTATTCGTCGCGGATGCGGGCGCCCCAGATGACGTTCGCGCGCGCTTCGAGGCGCTCGGTAATGTTGTTGGCGATGCCCTCGGCCTCTTTCAGTGTGAGGTCGGGGCCGCCGGTGATGTGAACCAGGCCGCCGGAGGCGCCGCGGTAATCGACGTCGAGCAGCGGGTGGTTCATCGCATCGTTGACGACTTCCTGGGTCTTGTTCTTATCTTGCGTCTGCCCGACGAGCATCACCGCGACACCGCCCTGGTCCATAATCGTGGACATATCCGCGTAGTCCAGATTAATAAGCGAGGGCTGGGTGATAGTCTCGGAGATCCCCTTCACGGTCTCGGCGATGATCTGGTCCATCACCGAGAACGCCTTTCCGATCGGGAGATTGGGGACGTAATCGAGCAGGCGATTATTGTCGAGGACGATGATCGAGTCGGCTTCGTTGCGAAGTTTTTCGAGTCCTTCCTCGGCTTTGACCGTGCGTGCACGCTCGACGTTGAACGGGGTCGAAACCATCCCGACGACGATCGCACCCTGCTCTTTGGCGATCTTCGAGACGACGGGGGCCGCACCGGTGCCGGTACCGCCGCCCATCCCCGCGGTGACGAAAACCAGATCGGCCTCGCCGAGGACTTCCTTGATCGTGCCCTGAGCCATCTCGGTGGCTCGCTCGCCCATCGAGGGGTCGCCGCCAGCGCCGAGCCCCTGCGTCAGGGACTTACCGACGAGGATCTTCGTGTCCGCCTCGACCATCTTGAGGTGCTGTTTGTCGGTGTTGATCGCTACCGTGTCAGCGCCATCGACGCCGATGTTGTAGAGGCGATTCACCGTGTTGTTTCCAGCACCGCCACAACCGACGATGACGATGCGGGGACTCCCGAACTCGTCACCGTCTGGGCTATCGGTGGTGTCGCGCTCTTGCTCGTCGCGTTCCATCGCCTCTCTGACAATGTCCTGCATCGTTTACACCTTGGCCCAGTGTTTTGTTGGCGAGTCGCGGTTCTCCGGCTGCTGTTCGTTGAGCATCTCGCGGACGGCCGACCGAATGGCTTCGGACCGGTTCGGGAACTCTCCGGTCTCGACCATCTGTTCGACCTCCTCGATCTGCTGCTTCGGAATTCGTAGTGTCACACGCTCCATTGTTGCATTCCCCCGGTAAGACGGCGCGCACACCCCGTGCGAACGTCTTACATTCCCGAAAACGGAAGTCAGAGGGCGTCTCGCCCGCTTCCATCGGTTCTGTAAGACGACCGTCTTACGCGGGAGATACCACAGACTGATACATCATAAATGTGTCGGTAATCGTAAGACAAAGCCGCGAAACGCGCGTATACAGGCGTTTCAGCGTGTTTACGTTCGTTCGAGCACGTCGGCAGCGGAGGTCCGCCGGCCGCAGCTGGGGCAGAATGCCCAGTCGGATCGGAGTTCGTCACCGCATTCGCAGAACACACGGTGGGTAGCCTTCTCGCCGCAGTTCGGGCAGTAAACGTGGTCAGAGCCCACGTTTTCACCACATTTATCGCACGTTTTCTCGCGTCCTTCGCGCGTGTCTGCATCGAATTCCTCGCGTGTCTTACGTTCAGCGGAGGCCGCCTCACCGGCCTCAACGACGTCGTTTTCGGACGTTTCGGATGTTTGCGCGCCGTCAACGGTGACGTTGACGTTCAGATCGCGGGCAGGGCGCGGACGCTCGCGTCCGACGAGTTCGTCGAACCGTTCGGTCACGAGTTCGTCGACGCGTTCGCGGATGACATCGTCGACGCTGTCAGACGCAGTTGCGGCGTCCGCAGACGCTTCACAGTCCGCGCCGTCGAGGTATGTGCGCAGGGCGTCGCGCATCGCCTCGCTCTTGGAGGCTTCCAGCGCCTCCAACCGCTCGACGAGGTCGTCGTCCTCACGGAACGTGATCTTGCTCATCGATTCTACATATGTGACATGGTATTTGAATCTTCCTTCGTGTCTGACGGATGTCTGTCGCCACGCGGACGCCGGCAAATTCAAGTCTACTTTCGTCGATGCAATCGTAGTGGCAGTTACGTTCGATCTCTTTGGCACGCTGGTGGCGGTCGATCGCTCCGAGGATCCCGAAGTGTCAGTGGCGACGACCCTCCGTGATCGTGGAGTCGCCGTCCCCGACAACTGGAGCGAGCGGTACACCGAGCAACATATCGAGGCCCCGTCGGGGGCAGAGGTCCCGCTGCCGGCGCACGTCGCCGCCGCGCTCCGCGCCGGTGGCGTTGACGCGCCCGCGAGCACTGTCCGACGCGCCGTTGTCGCCGCGTTCGATCCCGAGGTGCGAACCCGACCGGGTGCCGATGCCGCGGTGTCGGCCGCTGCGGCGCGCGGACCTGTCGGCCTGCTCTCGAACTGTTCGGTGCCTGAACTGGTCCCACGAACGTTGATTCGCTCGACGCTGGATCGATCGGCGTTCGACGCGACTGTGACGAGCATCGGCTGCGGGTGGCGCAAACCCCACCCAAAGGCCTTCGAGACCGTCGCCGGGGAACTGGGCGTTGACGCCGAAGCGCTGGTGCACGTCGGCGACGACGACGCGACCGACAGTGGCGTCGAGGCAGTGGGCGGGGCGTTTCTCGACGTCGACGAGGTCGGACTGAACTCGTTCGCCGATCGACTCCGGGCCGGTGACCAGCCCGCATCGCTGGCGGAGGGGTCGCCGTGCCGGTGACCGCGGCGACTGCTGTCGCCGTCGCGTTCGGTTTCGACGTCGCCTTCGGCGAGCCACCGACGCGCGTTCACCCGGTCGCGCTGTTCGGATGGCTCGTCGGTCGGATCGAGCGCGCAATCACAAGCGGTTCCAACGAACGGGCGGGCCGCAAGCGGCCTGCCGGCGCGCTCGTCGCGCTCGTTCTCCCGCTCTGCTTCGCGGGCGTTGCCGCCGGGGTCGTCGCTGCTGGGAGTCATATCAGTCCTTGGATCGGTGCCGCTCTGGCTGGGCTTACGCTGTTCTCGACGACGAGCCTCCGGCTCCTGCTGACGAGCGCCCGGGACGTGATCGACGCGACTGAGGCGGACCTCGACCGCGCGCGATACGAACTCCGAGCGCTCGCCGGCCGCGACGCGGCAGGTCTCGACGCGCCGCACGTCCGCTCGGCCGCAGTGGAGAGCCTCGCCGAGAACCTCGCGGACGGGTTGGTGGCACCGCTCGCCGCCTTCACACTCGTCGCGGCCAGTGCGGGGGCCCTCACGGGTGCCGGGGCCGTCGCTGCTGGAAGCAACGCCGTCTCGACGTCGGTCCCGCTCTCGGCGGCTGCCGGGGCGGCCGCGTGGGTGAAAGGCGTCAACACGCTCGACTCGATGCTGGGCTACCGCTCGAAGCCGGTCGGCTGGGCTTCGGCCCGCCTCGACGACATCGTAATGTGGCTGCCCGCGCGGGCGACGGCGCTGCTACTCGCGGTCGCCGGGGGGTCGCCGTCGCTTCCGATTCGCTCGGAAACGAGAGCGCTCGCACGGCAGCCCCCGTCCCCCAACTCCGGCTGGCCGATGGCGACGATGGCGGCGGCGCTGTCGGTACGGTTGCGGAAGCGCGGCACGTACGACCTCGAACCCGGAGCCGCCGCGTCGTCAGACGCGTCCGACAGCACGAAGACGGGAGACAGCACCGGGGACAAATCACCTCTTCCGGACGTCGCGGCGGCAACCCGGGGGATCCGTCTGACACAGCGCGCCGGCCTGCTCGCGGTCGCGCTCGCGGGGGTGGTGGCGTGGTGGTGAGCGCACTCCGCGGGGCGCTGGGCTTCCTCACGCGACTCCCCGTCGGCGGCGACGAGGCCGCCTGGGAAGCCTTCCGACGCACGCCAGTCGCGATCACACTCGCGGGCTACGTCGTCGGTGCGGTGGCGGCGCTACCGCTCCTCGTTCCGCTGCCCGTGCCGAGCGCGGCGGCTCTGTACCTCACCACGCTCGTGCTCCTGACGGGCGTGACGCACGCCGACGGCCTGGCCGACCTCGGCGACGCGGCCGCGGTCCACGGCGGCGCCGACGCGGCGCGTCGTCGCGAGGTGCTGAAAGACTCACAGACTGGCGTCGGGGGCGCGCTCGCCGTCGCGCTCGTACTTGTCACGCTCGGACTGGGGGCGCTCGGCGTGGCCGGGACGAGGCCCAGGAACGCGTTCGCCCTGGCGCTCGCAGTCGAAGTGGGCACAAAGAGCGGGATGGCAATGTTAGTCTGTACGGGTGATGCGGTCCACGAGGGACTCGGGTCCGCGCTCAGTGAGCACGCGACCCCGACCGCGCTCCTGCCTGTGACGATTGCCGCGCTTCCCGCACTCGTGATCGGAAGCGCGCTGGGGACGGCGTACGCGGCCCCGGCCGCCGCGCTGCTGGTACCGGTTGCCGTCGCGTGGCTCGTCGGCCGGTGGGCGGTGGGCGCGCTGGGCGGGATCAACGGCGACGTCCTCGGAGCGGCGAACGAACTCGGTCGCGTCGCAGGGGTGCACACGGGGGTGATCGTGTGGACGCTCTGGTGATGTGCGGCGGTCGCGGAACTCGGCTCCGGAAGGCCGACAGCTCGGCCGGTTCCGACGCGACACCGCTCAACGGCGCAGGCGATACCGATGGGACGCCACCCAACGGCGCGAGCGATGCCAACGCGACGCCGCCCGACGTCGAGAAACCACTCGTCGAGATCTGCGGCCGATCGATGCTGGCCCGCGTGGTCGACGCGCTGACTGCGAGCAGTCTCGACGGGACGATCCACGCCGTCGTCTCGCCGCAGGCACCCGCAACGGCCGAACGGGTCGCCGATCTGCCCGCGTCAGTCGTCGAAACGCCGGGAGAGGGGTACGTCTCCGATCTCAGGTCGGCGCTGACGTCGGTTGGACGCCCGGCGCTCACGGTCCCCGCCGATCTCCCGCTCCTGGCTCCCGAGCACGTCGACGACGCACTCACGAGAGCGGGGGCCACGAGCGGCCGTGCAGACGCGGGCGCTGAAGATGTGGAGGTAACGTCGCTCACGGTCTGTGTACCGGCGGTGCTGAAGCAGCGCCTGGGGGCGTCCGTCGATACGACCTTCGAGTTGGCGGGGCGTACAATCGCGCCGACGGGGCTGAACGTGGTCGTCGGCGACGACGACACCGTGGCGTTGACGTACGATGCCCGCCTGGCGGTCAACGTGAACCGACCCGGAGACGTCTCGCTCGCGGAGGCGCTGTGCGAATGACCCGAGCGACAGAGCACCCGCGCGTGATCCTCGTCGCGGGGTCGACTCGCACGGCCGAAATCGACGGGATCAGCGCCGCCGGCGCGTCCCGCGACGCCCGCCTGCACACCCCCGGCGCAGACGCCGAACTCCTGACCTACGGCGAGGTCGTCCGCGCCCCCGCGGTCCCGGTGAGTCCGAACGGGTGTCCGACGCCCGCGCTCGTCACGCGAACCGTCCGGGAGCGAGTGGGATTCGACGTGACGGTCATCGACGGCGGACTCGCACGGCCGACCGGGGCACCGACCGTGACTGTCGGCGCTAGGCCCGGCAACGACATCCGTGAACCCGACCCGGTCCAGACCGCTCCCGGGGCGTTCACCGCGGCGCGAGAGCTCGGCCGTGGACTGCCGGACGAGCGGATCGTCGTCGGTGAGACTATCCCGGGCGGGACGACCACCGCGATGGCAGTCCTCAAAGCACTCGGCGAGGCGCGGATCGATCCGTCGTCGTCGCTGCCGGAGAACCCGATCGACTTGAAGCGACGCGTCGTCCGGGAGGCGTTCGAGGCCTCGAGTTTCGAACCCGGGCAGGCGGCCCACAATCCAGAACAGGCGGTTCGATTCGTCGGCGATCCCGTGCTGGCGGTCGCCGCGGGCCTCGTCGCTGGCGCGCTCGAATCGGGGACAGAGGTGGTGCTCGGCGGCGGGACCCAGTTGCTCGCGGTCGCCGCGCTCGTTCGCCACGCGGGGGTCCCGCGACGGGCGACGCTCGCGACGACACGGTACCTGGCCGACGACGTCTCCGGCCTCCGCGAGGCCGCGGCGGCGTTCGACCTCGACCTCGTCGTCTCCGACCCCGGCTTCGACGCCGACGACGCCGGTCCACTCGCAGCCTTCGCCGACGGCGTCGCCAAGGAGGGCGCAGTGATGGGCGGCGCACTTCGGCTCGCGGACGAGGCCGACCGGCTCGACGAAGTGACCGACGCGACGCTCGGGCTGCTCGATCGGGTAGTCGCCGGTGGTGACGAGAGTAAGGGCCGTCGAGCGAGGGACGACTATGACGTGAAGGGCGACCGTGGTGAAGGCGACGACAGTGGTCACAGCAACGACCGGCGCGGAGGACCCGGCGGCGACGGAGGGGTCGATCGTGGACCCTGACGCCGTCGCCGACGTCGAGCGCGTACCTCACGGGGGCAGCGACGACCCCGATCTCGTCGACTTCAGCGCGAACACGAACCCCGTGCGGCCCGAGGGCGTCGCCGATGTCTACGAGGCTGCGCTCGACGCGTCGACGCGATACGCCGACGACCATCCGGAGTACCGCGTGGCGGCGGCCGGCTACGTCGGGTGCGACCCGGCGGCTGTCGTGCCGACCGCCGGCGGCCTCCCCGCGCTCCGGTTGGCGTTCGGCGTCACCGTCGGTCCGGACGACGCTGTCGCCGTTCCCGAGCCGAGTTTCGGGGAGTACGCCCGCGAGATCCGTCTTCAGGGCGGCGAACCGGTCGGGATCCCTCACGACGCGATCCTCGATGTCGATCCGGACGACTACGCCGCGGTGGTCGTCTGCACGCCAAACAATCCCACGGGCGGCCGTCCCGACCCGGGGCGGCTTCGAGATGCGCTCGCGGACTGCCGTGCGGCCGAGACGCCGCTCGTCGTGGACGAGGCGTTTCTGGACTTCACCGACGCGCCGAGCCTCGCGGGCGAGCCTGGCACGGTCGTCGCCCGCTCGCTGACCAAGATGTTCGGACTGCCGGGGATCCGGGCCGGGTTCGCCGTTGCGACGGGCGACCTGGGCGAGCGGATCCGCGCGGCCCGTCAGGCGTGGAGTCTCTCGACGCCGGCCGCGGCGGTCGGACGGTACTGCCTCCGACAGACCGAGTTCGTCGAGCGGACGCGAGAACGGGTCGCAACAGAGCGTGAGCGGCTACGTGAGGCGTTTGCGGGTGCGTACCACGTCTTCCCTTCGGACGCGCCGTTCCTGCTGCTAGACGTCGGTAACGCGTCAGTCGACGGCGTACTCAGCCGCGCTCGGGACGCCGGAATCGCGATCCGCGATGCACGGACATTTGCGCGACTGGACTCCCACGTTCGCGTGGCCGTGCGCCGACCGCACGAGAACGACCGGCTGCTCGCAGCGCTCCTGGACGACCGATGAGTGATTCCGGGCCCGATCCGAAGCGCGGCGGCGAGCGCGAACCGGTGTTCGACGCGACGGTTACGGAGGAGGTCTGTCGGCTCCGTCGGCCGGGGACGCGGTGGCTCTCGACCGGCTACGATGGAGGCGAGTCCCACGCCGACGCCGGGTATCTCTGCTCGGTCCCGGAGGGGTGGGACGACGTCGATATCGCGAACTACATCGAGCGCCGCCGTCTGGACGCCGGATTCGACGACGCCGATCCCGGGCCGGCCCTGCTGACCGGGATCTCGATGTGTCACGCCCATCGTGCTCGCCTCGGGTCGGTCGAGGCAGTCGCGACGGCCGGTCTGAGCAACCCGGCGGCGCTCCCGGTCCCCGGTGAGCGATGGGTCGGTGACGAGGGGGGCGACGGTTCAGTCGGGAGCAGCGACGATTCACAGCACGTCGGTACCGTCAACGTCGTCGTCGGCACGACCAGATCCCTCGCTCCGGGCGCACTCGCGAACCTCGTCGCCGTCGCGGCCGAGGCGAAGACGGCAACGCTCTTGACTCAGACGGGCTTCCCCGGGACCACCTCAGATGCTGTGGTGGTCGCCTGCGATCCTGCCGGCGACTCGGCCGCGTTCTCCGGGAGTGCGACGGCCGTCGGCGCGGCGGCGCGAGCCTGTGTTCGTGACGCGTTGCTGGCGGCACTTCGGTCGCGATACGGGACCGATCGTCCCCCGACGTCGGTCGCGGAAGCAACGTACGGCGTCGTGACCGATGCCCGCGCCGCGGTCTCGACTATCGACAGCGATAACTCGGACGGATAGCTTATACTCGCGTACGATAGAAAACCGACAATGCCGACCGAATCGGTTCCCTCGGACCTCCCTGGCGTCGTCATCGCGGGGACGTCATCGGGCGTTGGCAAGACCATCGCGACCATAGCTGTCTGTCGTGCGTTGGAGCGTGCGGGGAAGACACCGGTCGCGGCCAAAGCCGGTCCGGACTTCATCGACCCGAGCCACCACGCCGCGGCACTCGGTCGTCCCTCGCGAACGCTCGATCCGTGGCTCTCGGGGGAGAGAGGGCTCCGACAGGCCTACGCCCGCGGGGCCGACGAGGGTGACGTCTGCGTCGTCGAAGGAATGATGGGCCTCTACGACAGCGATGTGAGTACTGCGGCCGTGGCGTCGGCGCTCGGCCTCCCGGTGATCCTGATCGTCGACGCCAGCGGGGGGATGGAGAGCGTCGCTGCGACCGGACTCGGATTCCAGCGGTATGCCGCGCACGTCGATCACGACGTTGACGTCGTCGGCCTCCTCGCCTCGCGTGCGCACAGCGGTCGTCACGAGTGTGGGATCCGCAATGCCATTGCGGAACTCAGATACGTCGGACGGATTCCGCCGCTCGACGGCCTGGAGGTTCCCGAGCGCCATATCGGGCTTCACGCAGGCGACGAAGCCCCCATAGACGACGACCCGCTCGACGCCGCGGCGCGGAACATCGAGACGGAGCGCGTGCTCGACATCGCACGGCCGCCGGCGTTCGACACGACCCCATCGCTCCGTGCCGCCGACGAAACGGGCGTCCGCGTCGCGATCGCGGCCGACGACGCCTTCCGGTTTATGTATCCGAGTACTAGAGATCGCTTGGCCGATCGCGCCGTCATCGAGCAGTTCTCGCCGGTCGCCGGCGATGCCGTCCCCGAGTGCGACGCCGTCTATCTCCCGGGCGGCTATCCCGAACGGCACGCGGCGACGCTCGCGGCGTCGCCGACGCTCGACGAACTGGGTGAACTCGCCGCCGAGGACGTGCCGGTCTTCGGGGAATGCGGCGGAATGATGGTCCTCGGAGAGTCGCTCGTCACCGAGGACGGCGAGCACGAAATGGCGGGCATCCTGCCCGTCGAGACGCGGATGACGGACGCCCCTGGCGGCCTGGACCACGTCGGTATTCGTGCCACACGCGACACGCTCGTCGCACCCGCGGGCGAAACGCGCCGCGGGCACGAGTTCCACTACTCCTCGGCGACGGCCGAATCCGACGCGCGCTACGCCTTCGAGATGGTTCGCGGGGCGGGGATCGACGGGGCGAACGACGGCCTCGTCGAGTATCGAACGCTGGGTACCTACACGCACTTTCACCCCGGATCGGGCGTATTCGACTACCTGCTCGAAACGGTGTGACGGGTCGGTCGAATCGGTCTGCGTCAACGGCACCGTCACTCTCGGCCGCGACGGTTGCGTCTCGCAGGGTTTATGCCGCCGCCCGGGGTAGAACGCGGTACTATGGCCGACAATAAGGCGCGAACGACCGGTAGTTCCGGTCGCTTCGGAGCGCGGTACGGGCGGGTCGCTCGCCGACGCGTGAAGGAGATCGAGGCGGAGATGCGGAACGCGACGGTCGACGAGGACGACGTCACCCGTCTGGAGCCCGGAATCTGGAAGAACGAAGAGACCGGCGAGGTCTTCACCGGCGGGACGTACCGCCCGCAGACCCCGGGCGGCACACAGGTCCGTCGCTCCATCCGCGCCGCACTCTCCAGCGACGAAGAGTAACGTGCGTACCAGCCAACAGGCCCGACTACGATACAGATGAGCTACAAGTGTTCCCGGTGTAAGCGCGACGTCGAACTGGACGAGTACGGCGGTGTGCGCTGTCCTTACTGCGGACATCGCGTCCTCCTGAAGGAGCGCGCACCGGACGTCAAGGAAGTCCCGGTCGAGTAACGCTGGCTCCGTCCCCGCCGATGGCAGCGCCAGAGTCACCCGCAGACGGCGACGACGTCGTTCACGCGGCAGCAATCGATTTTACCTACCCGAGTCAGCGACGCGCTCGTGTCGTCGCCGAGAGCGCGGGCGTCGAAGTCGGCGAGATCGACGACGACCGCTCTGGAGCCGAACTCGACCGTGACGGCGAACGCGTGACGCTCGACGTCGAGGCGACCGATCTCGTCGCGCTCCGCGCAGGGCTGAACACGTGGCTGCGACTCGTCGACGTCGCAGAGCAGGTGGCCCACGACGCCGCATCGCGCAGGGCCGAAGACGTGCCAGCAAGCGGCGACACGTGAGCGGGCGCAGCGTCGGCTGAGAGCGCATTCGACGGAGACAACGGGTAGCTGGGGCGATGCCGTCGCCACGTCTGCGAGGGACGAATACGGGCCTTTTTCAGTACGCATCCCGTCGCCACGGATATGCAGGGTAATCTGCCGCCGGAAGCGCAAGAGAAACTCGAAGAGCTGCAGGACCTCCAGGACACCGCCCAGAAGGTGGCCGCCCAGAAGGAGCAGGCCGAGTCCACGCTCACCGAGTCGAAGACGGCACTCGACGCCCTCGAAGAGATCGACGAGGACACCACGATGTACCGCGAGGTCGGCGAACTGCTCGTCGAGACCGAGTACGACGAGGCCCACGAGGAACTCGAGGACACAGTCGACAGTCTCGAGATCCGCGTCGAGCAACTGACGAAACAGGAAGAGCGCGTCGAAGAGCAGTTCGAGAGCCTCCAGCAGGAGCTCCAGCAGATGCTCCAGGGTGGCGCGGGCGGCGGGCCGATGGGCCCCGGCGGCGCCGGCGGCGCGTAAACCGATGCCGACCGACGAAACGGTCGTCCAGACGGCCGCTGAGGCCGCAGAGGGCGTGATTCTCGCCCACTACAAGCAGTCGGAACTCACCGACTTCGACGTGACCGTGACGTTCGAGGACGACGTCCTCGACGTCGACGTCTATGTCAATGCCCCCGACCACGCCGAGGCGGATGCGGACGCCGTCGCCGACGAGGCCGCGCGGACGGCGCGCGACGCTGTCGACGAACTGTTCGAAGACGGCGGCTGACACCGGCACCCGGCCGGCGCAGTGCGGACTCGTTTCTCACGCAAATAAGAAGATCAGGATGCTGACGGCCACCGCCGCGAGGATCACCGAGACAGCGAACGCACCGCCCAGCGCGACGACGGCGTTCGCGTGGCTGGCGAGCGTCTCAGTGCGATCGTTGCCGAAGACCGTCACCGCTGCACGCTCGACGGCCACCCCAGCCTCGACGGGCTCGCGGTCGTCACGGGCCGCTGCGACGAGGTCGCTGATCAGCCGCTTGAGTTCCGCCGGGTCGATGGCCGCGCCGACTTGATTGTCCGCCTCGACAGAGTTGACGATGTGCGTGTCGGTCGTCATCACTTCCGCTTCGTCGAGGGATCCGTCGGCGACGATCGCGTCGCGGAGTTTGCCGCGGAGCCCGGGTTCCATATTGTTGCCATCAATCAGCACGTAGGCCGTCTCTTGCCCGTCGACAGCCGTGACGGCGACGCGAATTCCGAGCGGGCCGATCCCATCCGCCGGCTCCCACGGCGTCTCGTCCCAGGCGACGCCGAGTTCGATGTCGCCGCGGTCGGCCGTCGAGAGCCGCTGGCCTGTGATGCCAGCCGCGCCGATCATATCGAACGCGCGCTGTGAGCCGGGCGTGACGTGGCCCAGATCCGGGCCGTTCAGGCCGTCGTTGGAGTTGTGAGCATCGACGAGGACGACGTCGTCGAGGCCGCTCGTTCGGGCCTCGGCCGCCGCGGAGAGTCCGACCCCGTACTCGACGTCGTCGGCGAAGCCGGGCGCGTACGTCGAGACCAGAAGGGCGTCGTCACCGAACGCCTGTCCCAGCATCGAGTTCTCTCCCGACCGGACGCGAACGCTCCGCGTCGCCGCCGTGTCGTAGGAGACCCGGTCGGCCGCCGTCTGTGCGGCGTCGAGGATGGTATCGACTTCACGCTCGGTCACGAGATTGAAGTCGTGGCCGGCGGTGGCGTGGGGCGGAAAGACGAGCGCCGAGCAGTCGCGCGCAACGCGCTCGGGGAAGTTCCCGCCGCCGATCTCGCCCATCGGACCCGGGTGAATCATCGGGAGAACGAACCGGGCTTTCTCGCTGTCGTCGGTGCGGAACGAGAGTACTGACACCGGGACCAGCGCCTCCTCGCCCAGTTGCTGGAAGAACTTCTCGAGTTCACGGGAGTCCTCAGCGACGTGGCCGACGAATCCACGGAGAAAATCGAGCACCGAGACGCCGAGGCTCCGTCGCCACGGCCGATCGACGGCGACAATGAACGCGTAGACCGCCAGCGCGTAGAGTCCACAGGTGATCCCGAGAAGGACGAAGTGCTGTGCGGAAATCGCGGAGAACTCCGCCGGTGCGTCTGCCGACCGCGCCAGGTATGGCGTCAGGTAGACGTCGAGAAGCGGCCCGCCGACCTCGAGAAAACGGAGCGTTCCACTGTAGATGAACAGGAGCACGGCGGCGGCGACAGTCTGGAGACTCGCCGGAATCGACGCGACCAGCAAGGAGGACCGCGAGACCGCCATCACGACGAGAAGCCGGAAGGCGAACACCGACGCGAGTGCGACGACAAGGGCGTCGAAGACGAACCGTTGTTCGAGGCCGGTGAACACCGAGAAGATCGCCGCAGCGGTGACGATCGTGACGACGATAATCTCCGAGATCAGCGCGAGAAGCGACGAGCGGCTTGGCGTGAGTGTGCCGCCGACGAGGCGGTCCACCCCGCTCGTCCCGAACGCGGCGACGACCGTCGGGATCCCGATGAAAAAGATCCCCTCCCACGCGTCGCGGCCGACGAAGAACAGGCCGCGCCAGGTGCGGGCGTACGCGCCGGAGTCGAAAGCGGCGACCCCGGCGACGGCAGCGATGAGAATAGCGAAGGCGAGACTGGTGTACCAACTCGGCGCGCGGAAGATGAAGCGAGACAGGCCAGCAAGATCGCTTTGTGTGGTTGTCATAGGAGAATGGAACCGGCGGCGGTCCACAGCGTCCGGGTTACTCGCAAACGTCGATGAAGTTTCGGAACACCTCCTCGCCGCGCTCGGTGTGGGCTACCTCCGGATGCCACTGCACACCGTAGAGGTCGCGGTCGGGATCGCTCATCGCCTCAACGTCGCAGACATCGGACGTCGCCGTGTGCGAGAAGCCCTCCGGGACGTTCTTGACCTCGTCGGCGTGGCTCGCCCACACGCGGGTTTTCGGCGCGAGCGATCCGATGAGCGGGTCGTCGCCGTCGAGGATGTCGACGTCGACGTCCGCGTAGCCGCCGTAGTCACCGGAGCCGACCGTACCGCCGAGTTCGTCCGCGAGGACCTGCATTCCGAGGCAGATACCGAAGATGGGGACTTCGAGATCGAGATACACCGGACAGTTGCCGATGTCGTCGATATCCGGACCGCCGGAGAGGACGAGGCCGTCGGCGTCGATCTCTTCGGGCGGCGTCTGGTTGTCGACGATTTCGACGTCGACGCCGAGATCCCGGAGCGCGCGTCGCTCGAGGTGCGTGAACTGACCGTGGTTGTCGATAACGACGATGCGAGTCATCAGTTGTCGGAAGTAGACCGAACAAGGTCAAAAAGCGCCCGGTCTACGCGCGAACGGGGTGCCTGGATCTGTGCGGGCGACGACGCGAGACTAGTTCGCCACTGTCGGACGCTTGAGGGGACTCGACGAGGCGGCCGATTCTCACAATCGGAGAACTGTGTCAGGTTCTAACAGTATCCGGTCCATACAGTCGCCTATGCACCTGCTACTACCATTCGACATCGTTCCCGTGGAAAGCCGGGTGCCACAGAGCACGTTCGGTGTATCGCCGACGAGCGAACGAGCGGTCCGGTACGCGTTCGAGGTATTCGGCGATCAGGACGACCTCAGGGTGACGGCAGTCGAACTCTCTGCGGAGACGATCAGTCTCCAGGAGAATCTCGGCGTGGCAGACATTCGATCGCTGGCGGCCGAACAGGGCGTCGATGCGGAGATCCGCCAGCACTCGGTGACTGAAATCAGCTCGATGGCATCGCTCCGGCAGGAGATCCTCGGCATCGTAGAGGCCGACGATGTCGACACGGTGGTGGTGGGGTACGAGGAGGCGTCGTTCGACGACGCGGCGTTCACCGGAAGCACCATCGAACGGGTCTTAGAGGAGCGAGGCGTCCCCGTCGTGCTCGTTCCGTGAGGCTCGGCGTCGAATCGGCGGACGGTGAGTCTTCCCGGCGACGGCCGTGCCAGCGCGGTGACGGCTACTTCTCGGTTTCGTCGTCGCGACGCTCCCGCGCAGTGGTGAAACCGAACTCGGACTGTTCTTTCGCCCGGCGCTCCTCGCGGGCGGCGAACGCGTCCGGGGTGGGTTCGGCGTCGTCGTCGATCCGGGCGAACGACCCGTGGATCTTCGCGTGACACCACCGGCAGAGCGCGACCGTGATCTCGTGGCTCGGATCCCCGTCCGCCCCCTGATCGCTCGCGCTCCCGTAGGAGAGATGATGCTCCTCGAGTAGGGGCCGCGAGTCGTCGTGGGCAATCCGTACCGACTCCAGTCCGCAGCGGACGCACTCGTGGCCGTCTGTCGTCGACCGGTAGTGCGGACAGTCGTGGAACGCCCAGTCTTCGTCGGCCGCAACGCACTCGTAGTCTGCGCGGCGGCGCGCGGCCGCGAATTCGGGGTCGTCGCCAGCGCGGGTCAGCGCGAAGCGACACCGGCCGTCGTCAGTGAGATGATCACAGACGCCGGCGTGGTCGTAGGGGTCGTCGACCCCGACCGGCGTTCCAGTTGGCGTCTCCCGCATACACGACGAGTCCGGCTTCCGGGGAATTGAATCCGCCGGTTCGCCTGGAATCGGGCTTCGGGTGGAACCGCCCCACACCAGTCGAGCGATTTATCAACCCGGCCGCAGACCGGAGCCTGTGCGAGTCGAGCACCGTAGTGGGGGCGAACGCCAGACGCTCGCGACCGACGTCGAGGTAGTAGATACGTTCCTTACGCGGGCGCGCGGTCTGATGTTCCGGCGGTCGATCCCCGAGGACTACGCGATGGTGTTCCAGTTCGACGAGCCCGACAGCCGCGACCTGCATATGATCTTCGTCCCGTTCGACCTGGATGCACTGTGGCTCGTCAGCAGCGAGGTAGTCGCGAAGAAACGACTGCGGGCCTGGCGCGGCATCGGAGCCGCGACGGCCGATACGGTGGTCGAGCTTCCAGCGGGGGCTGCAAACGGTGTCGAACCCGGCGATACCGTCCACGTCGTCGGATAAGCGAGTCGAGTGGGACGTCTTGTCGAGAAGCGTCAGTTTAAGTGGTTGCGTGAACACACTCCGTGTGAGCATATGACTCGTGGTCGATTTATTCGGGGGTAACCCCGACAACCCCCTCGCATCCACCGTGGATTCTGGCGACTCCGTACAGCTATTAGACACGACGCTCCGAGACGGCGAACAAGCCCCGGGTGTCTCGCTCACGCCGGACGAGAAGGCCGACATCGCGCGGTCGCTCGACCGTTCCGGAATCGAGTTCATCGAGGCCGGGAGCGCCTGCACCGGTGAGGGCGAGCGCGAGACCATCCGGCAGGTGACTGCGCTCGACCTCGATGCGACAGTGACGAGTTTCGCCCGCGGCGTCCAGAACGACATCGACCTCGCGCTCGATTGCGACGTCGACGGGGTGACGATCGTCGTTCCCGCCAGCGACAAGCACGTCGAGCGGAAGGTCGGCACGACCCACGACGAGGTGGTCGAAAACACCGGCGACCTCGTCGCGTACGCCAAGGACCACGACCTCTGGGTCGAGGTCATCGGCGAAGACGGGTCTCGTGCCGATCTGGACTTCCTCGAACGCCTGATGCGCGAGGCACTCGACGCCGGCGCAGACCGGTCGTGTTACGCCGATACCGTCGGCCACGCCACGCCGGAGACGAGTTTCGAGTACGTCTCTCGGCTGGCCGATCTCGGCCCGGTGTCGACGCACACCCACGACGACCTCGGACTGGGAATGACGAACGTCTGGGCCAGCCTCGCGGCCGGCGCGGACCTCGTTCACGGGACGATTAACGGCATCGGCGAGCGTTCCGGCAACGTCGCCCTGGAGGAGGTCGCGATCGCGCTGGCGCACGGATACGGGGTTGAGACGATGGACCTCGAACAGGTGTACGACCTCGCCCAGCAGGTCTCCCACTCGACGGGCGTCCCGCTGCCGCCGAACAAGGCGGTCGTGGGCGAGAACGCGTTCACCCACGAGAGCGGCATCCACACCGACGGTACGCTCAAGGACGACACGATGTACGAGCCCTACCCGCCGGAAATGGTGGGTCGGGAGCGACGGCTCGTCCTCGGGAAGCACGCCGGTCGCGCCGGCGTCCGCGCCGCCCTCGAAGAACACGACGTCGACGTGAGCGAAGAGGAACTCGCGGCCGTCGTCGAGCGCGTCAAGCGCCTCGGCGACCGTGACAAGCGCGTCACCGACGCCGACCTGCTCGCAATCGCCGAGGACGTCCAGGGCCGCGAGCGAGACCGTCACGTCGAACTCCTGGATCTTACCGCTGCCTCCGGCGGCGGGACGCCGACCGCGTCGGTTCGGTTGCGTGTCGGCGACGAGGAGCGCGTCGCGTCCGGGACCGGGAGCGGTCCCGTCGACGCCGCCGTCGAGGCCGTCCGGGCCGCACTCGGCTCCGAGGCCAACGCCCAGTTGGAGTCGTACCACGTCGACGCCATCACCGGCGGCACCGACGCCGTCGTCACCGTCGAAGTGGAGATGTCGAAGGGCGATCGGACGGTCACCGTCGCGACCTCGGACTCCGATATCACCCGCTGTAGCGTCGATGCGATGGTCGAGGCGCTCGACCGGCTTCTGTCAGTCGACGTGGCCGGCACCGGGGCCGATCCGGAGGAGACGCTGGCGGGCGACTGACGCGGCCAGCGTTCTCGCTTCGCGGCGACTTCGGGACCGCACGATGAAGTAACCGCGTCCCGTAGCCGCAGGTGTGAGCGAGTACGTCGTCGACGTGAAGCCGTCGGCGCGGCGGACGAACGCCGCGGCCGGACAACTCGTCCAGCGGTCGGGGAGTCGCCATCGCTTCGACAGCCGTGCGGACGCCGAGACATGGGCCGCGGGACTGACTGCGCAGGGCGAGACGACCGTGTGGGTTCGGACGGCCAATCCCAACGACCGATCGGACGTCGACGCGTATCTGATCGGTCGGCGCACGCGACGCCACGGACCCAGAACTGCTGATCCGGTGGGTGAGCGGACGTCGGAGGCCGGCGAGCAGGCAGGTCTCGACGGCGACCCGCTCGCCGAACTGTGAGCGGGTTACAAAGAACGCAATCGCGAATCGAATTGTTCCTACCGCTCTTCGACGAGGTACGTCCAGCCGCCGCGCCGCTCGAATCGAACAGACTCACACGTCGCGGCGTAAGCGGCGACCTGCGCTGTCTCGATGTCGGTGACGTCGATCCGTCGTCTTTCGCTTTGGGGTTCCGCCGTCGGTTCGTCGATGGCCGTTGCGTGCATACACAATACGAGGGCAGGAACCGGTATGTAACTCAGCCTAGCGGAGTGAAAGTAAAACCGGGAGACGGCGGCGAGTGACCCAAGAGAGGAAAACTGGGCCTAATAAGTTGCCAGTGACGCTGCCGAAAGGCGACAAGCGCACCGCTTTAGCGGGTAGGTCACTGAGAAGCGCCGGGGGTGAGATTTGAACCGAGCCGAGACGTTCCTGCTCGCTCCCGCTGTTCACAGCGCGGACTGCGACTCGTCGGGTTCAACTCGCACGTGTCTGCAACACCACGGCCACCGCGTTCCGCGGCGCGACAGGCGCGCCGCTCTGGGGAGTGGGTCGCTGAGAAGCGCCGAGGGTGAGATTTGAACTCACGTGTCCGAATGGACAGTAGATTTCGAATCTACCGCCTTGGCCAGGCTAGGCTACCTCGGCTTCAGTCGGGAATGATCGGTGACGCGTTTAATCGGTTTCGATTTCGGCGAAGCCGCCGAACTCGGAGTCGTCGGATGCAACGATATAAGTCTATGACGGAACAGCGGTCCGTATGGATCCTGACGACGCGACCGCCGCCTGCGAGTCTGTCCGCGCCGAAGTCTCGACGGCCGTTATCGCCGACGAGCGCTTCCTCGAACGCGTCCTCCTCGGGGTCCTCGCTCGCGGCCACGTCCTGCTGGAAGACGTCCCCGGCACCGGCAAGACCCTCACCGCACGCAGCGTCGCACGGGCGCTCGGCCTCTCCTTCTCGCGCGTCCAGTTCACCCCCGACCTGCTCCCCGCGGACGTGACGGGGACGAACGTGTTCGACGAGCGCGAGCGAACCTTCGAATTCAGCGAGGGGCCGGTCTTCGCGAACGTCGTTCTCGCCGACGAGATCAACCGCGCGCCGCCGAAGACGCAGGCCGCGCTGCTGGAGGCGATGGAGGAGCAGCAGGTGACCGTCGACGGGGAGACGCACGAACTCCCGGATCCCTTCTTCGTCATTGCGACGCAGAATCCCGTCGAGAGCGAGGGGACGTTTCCGCTACCGGAGGCGCAGGTCGACCGCTTCGTCGTTCAGACGGGGATCGGCTACCCCGACGAAGCGGGCGAGGTCGAACTACTGCGCCGCCGCGTCGACCGGAATGCACGGTCGCCGAGTGTCGGGACAGTGCTCGATCAAGACGCCGTCCGCGAACTCCGCCGCGCGCCCGAGTCCGTGCGAGTCGACGACGACCTTCTCGGGTACGTCGCCAGGGTGGCGCGCGCCACGCGGGAGCACCGACACGTCGAGGTCGGCGTCTCACCGCGGGGGACCCAGCGCCTGCTCGAGGCGGTCCGCGCGCAGGCGATTCTCGAAGGGCGTTCGTTCGTCACACCCGACGACCTGAAGCGCGTCGCCGATCCGGTGCTCGCGCACCGCGTCGTCCTAACACCGGACGCGCGAGTCGACGACGTCGCGTCTGCCGACGTCGTCACGGACGTGCTCGATCGGGTCGACGTGCCGACTGTCGAGGGCGGCGAACCGGCGTGAGGCGGGACGGGCGGTCGTGATGCCGACGCTCCGCCAGTCAGCGACGGAGTGCTGCGACGAGAGTGACGACGCCAGCGAGGAGCAACGCCACGGCTGAGACGGGTTGGCCACCTTGCGTGCTGCGGAAGACGCCGTAGAGCACGCCGGCACCGACGGCCCCGACGACGAGGCCGGTCGCAGCGTGGGCGACCGTCAGCCGTGCAGTGTCGGCCTCGCGGCCGAGTTGCTCGCCGACGCCGACGGCGAACGCTCCGAGGTCCCACGCGAGAACGGCCCCGAGCGAGGCGATCAGGAGTGGTTCCGCCGCCGCGCCACGGGCGCCCGCGAGGAGAATCCCGAGGAGGAAGGCACCGCCCGCAAACCCCACGACGCGACGGGAGGCGGCGTACAGTCCCCCGGCCAGGAGCACGGCACCGGCCGTCCCCGCCACGAGCGCGCCGAGCGAAGCCAGTCCAAGCGCGAGTATCGAGATAAACCCGGCGAGCAGCGCCAGCGACGCCGCGAGCGTCGGCGGGCGCGCTGTCGCGCCCAGTTCCGACTCACCCGACGCTCCCCTGTCCGCCTCCGTCACCCCGACCACCGCCGTTCGGCGCGGGCGACGCGTGCGCCGAGCGGTTCTGCTCCCCAGTCGACGACGCGGAGTCCCGCGCGCCGGAGGCGGGTCAGGCGGTTCTCCCGTTCGAGTCGCGCCAGCCGGCGACCGACCGTGTCCCGCGCAGTGGCGTCCGGCGAGACGACAGTGACTGGATGGCCACGCGCGTCGAGGCCACGGGCGACTTCGACGGCCGTCTCGTCGATCAGCGGGGAGAAAAAGAGCACCTGTGCGTCCTCGGGGAGTCGGCGGCGGAATCGCTTGATCGCCGACGGTGACAAGTATGGCTGTTCCGGCGGCGTCGGCGCGAGCGCCGGGTGCGAGGCGAGCAATTCACGCCCCCGATTCCGGTGGTCCCGCCCGGCCCCCGGCGCGAGCCAGCACTCCTGCGGCGACAGCGCGGCGAGCCCGACGCGGTCACCGGCGTCGAGTAGCGACGCGAACGCCTGAGCGGCCGCGTCGACGCTCCGCTCGACGGCGTTACGATGTTCCCGATCCGGTGCGACGTACGCCGTCTGGCGGGCATCGACGAGCAGGACGACTGCAGCGGCGCGCTCCTGGCGGAACTCGATCGTCGAGAGTTCGCCGGTTCTGGCGTACCGGTTCCAGTCGATCCGCGACAGCGGATCTCCGCGACGGTACGCGCGAGTCGAGGAGAACTCCAGTCCCGACCCGGTAACGTCTGTCGAGACTCGGCCCGCGTACGGCGTCGTCAGCCCACGGAGCGGCAGCGTGTCGATGGCCTCCAGCGTCGGCGTACACGACAGCGAGGTCGGTTCCGTCGGTTCGACGTCGGTCGACCGCTCTCGGCTCCCGCTCGGGGACCGCGTGATCGCGGTGAGCGATCCCCAGTCGTGGTCGCCGCGGACGGCCTCGACGGTGTACGAAAACGTCGTCCCGGCCCCGGGGCGGAGGGCAGTGCCGTGCCGGGGCGAACCGTCAGTCACGGCGAGGGCCGGCGGCACACCGTCGACGAGTCGGAGGTCGGTCAGCGTCTGCGAGCCGACGTTTCGGACCTCGACCGTCACGTCAACCTCGGCCTCGGGATCGGGTGCGGCGTCGACGATCCGACGCTCGACCGCGAGCTGGGGCTGCGGCGCGTCGCCGAACCACGCGTAGGCCGTGTAGACGACGCCGAGGCCGGCCACGAGCAGGAGTCCGGGTCGCTGAAAGAGCACCCCCGCCGCGCCTGCCACCAGCGCCGCGCCGTCGATGCCGACCCAGCGGTTGGTGTCGATTCGGCACATCAGGGTCGCCCCTCCGCGGCCGAGCGGGACCTGTCGGCTTCGGCGTCGGTGTCGGCGTCAGCATCTGTTTCGGCGGTCTCCGAATCCGTTTTGTCGGTTCCCCCCGGTCCGTCCCGGAGCGCCTCCAGCGCGTCGAGCGCACTGGCGGCCCGTGCTTGCCGCTGTTGGCGCGCGAGGAACCGCCGGACTCGGGTCGACAGCGGCAGCGGGACGTCGGCCCCAAGATACCGCGCCGCGATCGGATCGTCCGTCCAGGTCCCCGCCTCGATGCGGCGCTCGGCTTCCGCCGCAGCGCAGTGCTCGCGGAGCCGAATGGTCTCGGTTGTCGCCTCTTCGATTCGTCGCCGAAGAGTCCGCGGGAGTCGCCTCCGACGCCGGCGGCCCGTTCTCGACCGGGGCCTTCGTGTCCCGGTGTGTCCGCGACCACCCGTGTAGCCGTCGTGACCGCGGATCTCGTCGCCCGGAGCCGGGACCTCATACCGCCGCTCCGGATCGTCGGGATCGGTCGCGGTGTAATCGAGGCCCGAGCGGCGGATGAGGTATCTCGCGCCCTGGACGCCGGCGAGGACGCCGACCAGCGCGACGAAAACGAACGAGGCGTTCAGCCCCGGGATGACGAATCCCGCGAAGCCGGCAATTCCGAGAAGCACACCCAGTCCGCCGAGGGCAGTCAGGCCGTCCGACTCGTTCACGAGCCATCACCGGCGTACGCCGACTCGATGCGCCTGAGCGCCGCGACGGCTCGCTCGGCGCGCGCCTCGGTGACACCCTCGTCACCGTAGCGGACCGTCTCGAACAGGTGGGTGAGTTCGTCGACGTCGTCGCGGTCCATCCCAGCGTCGACCGCCACGGCCGCGAACTCGCCGGGTGTGCTCGAAGCCGGTCGCTCCACGTCGAGGTGGGCGGTCATTTCCACCCACGCGCGGTAGACCTCGTTGCCGACGTCGGCGTCGGCTTCGAGACGGTCAGCCGCCGCTCCTGCGGCCCGTCCCACCTCGCGAACGTCCGCAGGCGACGCCGATTCCGATTCGTCTGCCTCGTCGTCTTCTGTCATCGCGTCCCCCGTCGACGCGAGAAAGAGGACGAGAGCGACGACGAGTGCGACGACCAAGGTCAGTCCGAAGACCGCGGTCGGCATAGCGACCGTACCACCGTCGCTCCCGCCAAGACCGACGTCCCCGCCACCGGCTGGCAACGGGAGCCCGCTGCCGGTGCCGTAGAAGCCGAACCGGAAGAGCGGCCTGGGCCCGAACTGGCAGGCCACGAGCACCCCCCACAACAGCGCCAGCGGGAGGCCGACACCAACGGCCGTGGCGGCAACGGCGCCGGACGACTCCGTCTCGCGGTAGACGGCGTAGTGGCCCGCGACCGCGACGGCTATGAGTCCGGTGACGACGAGCGGCCGGGCGAGAAAGCGAACGCAGATCGCCACGCCGCCGAACGCGCTGTCGCTCGCTGGGAAGCCGAATATGGGCGCCGGATTGCTCCCCCCGCCATCGCTCGATCCGAATCCGAAGCCGCCGCCGGTCCCACCCGTTACGGTGGTCTCGATTGTCGCGGCCGCCGCTGCGAGTGCGACAACGGCCAGAAGGGCGACAGCAACCCGGCGGGCGGTCGTTCTGTCCACGAATTGCTCGCACTTGAGGGCGCACGGTGCTAAAACTGTTCGGCGCAGGATCCAGGGCCGGAGTCAGTCCGCCTCCGACCGCGGGAGCCGGATGACGGCGACAGTCCGCAGCGACTGTGGGGCGTCGAACGACCGGTCGTCCCCGTCTGCATCGATGCCACGTGCGGATTCGTCGTTGCTCGATTCGTCCGTGTCGTCGAAGCGAAGCGAGCCGCCGTTCTCGATCACGCACCAGTACGCGAGCCAGAGCCCGAGCCCCTCCGCGTGCTGGAGCGGCGTCTCAGAGCCGACGTTGAGCGCCTCCCGGTCGACAGCAGGGATGGCCGGCCCGTTCGATTCGATCCGGACGGTGACCGTCTCCGCTGAGTTGTCTGCCGTGACGTTGATCCAGAACGCGAGGTCGTCACAGCTCCCCTCGGCCTCCGCAACGAGCAGTTCGATCAGTTCCTCGATCGCCGTCTTGATCGCCGTCGCGTCAGTGAGTTCGGCTTTCGCGTGGGCACGGCCACGGCAGGCGAAGCCGGCGTCCGGGTACGCGCGGCGGGCGTTGCGGACGGTGCTCGCAACGATCTCACTGACATCGTGCGCGGCGGGGCTCTTCGAGTGCGTATCGTTGAGCTGCGAGACTTTCCGAGCCTTGTCGCTGACCGTGAGGAGGTCGTCGGTCCGATCGAGAATCGACTCTGCGGCATCTTCCACGTTGGTGGTGGAGCCGGTCGCAACGACGTCGGCGTAGCCCCGGACCACGTTCATATCGTTCCGGAGGTTGTGCCGGAGGATCCGGTTGGCGACCTCGAGACGCTGTTCGTAGCGGTGTCGCCCGGTCACGTCACGGAGCGCCAGCGCGTACCCGACCTCCTCGCCGCGCCCGTCGGTGAGCTTCGAAACGCGGACGTCGTACGCCAGGTTGTTGGCGTCGGTGACGGTGGTCCCGTGCAACTGCTCGAACCCGTGGTCCGAGAAGAGTTCGCTGACGGGCATCCCCGACTCGGGTGCCGAATCGAGCACCCGGCTGGCCGTCTCGTCGGCGTCGACGACGACGCGGTCGGAGCTCAACACTATCAGTCCGTCGCCCATCGCCTCGAAGGCCCGGCGGCGCGCGACCGGCATCCGTTCGAGGAGGTCGTAGTGATAGAGCCCGGCGACCAGAAGAATCCCGGTGACTGTGAACGCGAACGCGGTCAGATTGACGCCCGGAATGGGACTCATACCGAACAGGAACGCCATATGTGAAACGAACGGCGGAAGCGGGGCGATTGTCAGTACTGCGACCTGCTTCCAGTAGAGTAGCGACATCCGGATGCCGAGGAGGATGATCAGCCCCATCCCGACGACGACAGCGGTGTAGGCGATCACGATGTGGGCGTAGTAGAGCGGGCCGAACGAGATGGGGAGCGCCCCAGTAGTCGCGACCGACTCGGTCGAAGTGCTCCAGACGAGGTTGGTCGAACCGCTCGTCAACGTCGCGAGGATAACGATCATAGGTTCCACCGCGAGGAGCGCTGCGCGTGTCCGCGTCAGCCACTGCGAGCGACTCACGTACTGCACCACGAGAAGTAACCACAGCATCGGGACGGCGCTGGATAGCGCGAACGTGAGTTGCCACCACTGCCGCTGGGCCGCGACCGAGTCTGATCCCAGGAGAATCGCGTACGCCAATGCAGACAACCCAACCACGAGATGAAGCGCGGCGATTTCGATTCCGCACCGGGACTCGCGACATCGCCAGCCGATGGCGACGAGCACCGTATGGACGGCGGCGGCGACAAATCCCAGCGCAGAGAGCGCAGTGAGTTCCCACGGCATACGATATATAATTACATAGACTCCAAGAGAGCCGAACACATCAAACCACCAGTCGTTCGAAATATTCCGAATCGATGTACTCCCAAAGCACGTCTCCGATTCGACGTAGATATTGTTCTTAATTTGACTTTTTCTGACCGTACGCAGTGTGTCAGGTAATGGAAGAGATCAGGAAACAGCACGCACGACGAAAACAGCCGTCGAGGACTCGGTCGGCGAGACGATCCGAACGCGAACGACCGCGGCGACAGGCGTCGTTCGACCGGCCCGCTCTTGGACGACAACACCGTCGATGGCGCGGCACGCGCCGAAGGTTCGACCGCGGCCCGAGGGGCAGCGCGTCTGCGCCCAGCGAGTCGCTTCCGCTGCAGCGAACGTGGCAGAAAGTGACCGGCCACGCTCAGCGTGGGAGCGTTCGAGTCGGTCGATGTCGGCGAGCATCGACGCGCGGATCCGCGTTCCCACTGCGCGTCGGTCCCGCCACGCGACGGTGTGGTCTCCCGCAGTCGCATCGAGCGTGGCAGCGCGGAAGGAGACGGTCAGGCTCCGGTCGACCGCCGACAGCGATGCGACGTCACCCTCGGCCGCGGCCCGACGGTCGGCGTCGTAGCCGAATTGAGCGAACGCGGCCGTCATTGCGAGGAGCGCGACGGCGACGACTGCGGCAGCGACAAGGACGACCTGCCCGCGATCGTCCGGCCGCAAGATCACGGAACCCACACCCGGAGCGAGGCGAGGCATCGACCCGTCGAGCGCGTCGCACGTCCAACGGCCACGTCTGTCGGCGGCGCGGGACCGACGGTTCCGTGCGGGGTCTCCAGTCGCCCGAACGCCGCAGCGGGGAGCGCCGCATCGAGGCGAGTGGCGAGTTCAGACTGCTCTGTCGCGAACGCGGCCGGAGACCGACACGCTGCGGACAGCCGACTGCGACCGGTCCCCGCCGGTGGCTCCGCGTCGAGTACGGCGAGCGCATCCGCCGCGTGCCGATCCAGTGTCCCGTCGGGAACGTCCCCGGCGGGGATCCAGATGAATCCGGCCACGACCGAGAGAAGCAGGAGTGCGCCCACCGTCGCCTCGACGAGCGACGTGGCGAGTTGCCCGCGATCGGATCGCTCAGTCACCGACGACCACCACCAGCGACTCGGTCCGCGCGGTCGGTTCCGTCCACGTGACCGTCGCGGTCGCCCCGTCGGTGACGGGCCGTCCACGGGTGGTGAACGCGATGTCGAGCGGGCGCGTCTGCGGGACCGACGTGACGTACCGGCCGTCCAGTCCGCCTGGGTCGTGGAGAACGGTCCGGCCGCCCGCCCGGAGCGTCACCACCGACTGTCCGTGCGCGGAGTCGACTGTCACCGTCATCTGACCGGTGTGATCCGCGAGCACGGTTTCGTGCCGGTCGGCGAGGTCGATCCGGTTCGTTCGGTGGACGGCCCGTTCGGTTCGGACCCGTCTACTGATGCGGGCGGTCCGCCTGTCCGCGGGCCGACTGGCGACGGGGTCAGACAGTCGCCCGCGTGCGGCGAGCGTCTCGGTTCCGAGAGCGACCCGGAAGGATCGGTTCCGGAGCGACGGGACCGCCGCGTCGAGCGCGGCGGGCGTCAGGTTCGCCGTAGCCCTCGCCCGGAGGACGCTGGGGCCGCGCGTGTGCGGGGCGTCTCCGGCGACGAGGTGAGCCGACAACCGTTCGGCCGCGTGCGTTGCGAACGGGCGCCGGTCGGCGTCGGCGACGGCGTCGTTCGCGATTGCCACCCCACCGACGGCGACCGTAGTCACGACAATCGCTGCCACGGCGAAGCCGATCAGGTTGGCCTGCGCGCGGTCCGCAGCAACCACCGCCCGGGGGCCAGTCACGGTGACCACTCGGAGCGATTCCGTGCTGAAACGGAAGCAGAGGCGTCGGTCCCGACGTCAGCGCCGCCATCGAGGAGGCGTATTGTCAACGACTCGTCAGTCACGGATATGATTACTCGCGAGGGCGACGAACTCGTCCACGAGCCACTGATCGACGCCCTGTGCGGGATTGTAAGTCGGAGCCGACCACCGATCGACGGATGCGGGTGGACAAGTCGGAGCACCGGATCACCCGAGTCACGTGCCGCGACGATCCGATACGTGTCGCCCCGAATCGTCCGCGGGAAACGGACACGGACGCGGCGGTCGACGCGACCGAAGCGCTCGCTGGGAACCGTCGTCTCCAGTCGGTCTCCGGCGGCGACGAGCGCCCGGTCGCCAAGTTCTGCGCCGACGGTCGAACGGTACTCCGGGACGAGGCCGCCGAAGAACGTCGCTGTGAGAAGTGCAACGAACAGGACGCCGATTCCGAGTTCGAGCGTTTTCCCCACGACCGGAGAGAGGCCCCGATCGGCGTCGGACGCGCCGCCGAGCACCCGCCGGACCCGAGCGGACGGGTTCACTGTCCCACCTCAACAGCGAGACGGACGTCCCGAACGACCAGGTGCGCCGTCCGCTGACTCGGGAACGCTGCGACGACGGCAGTGACGCCGTCGCCGTCGATATCACGGCGAGTCGTCGCCGTCGCGCCGCGCTCACGTAGATGACGTTCCCACGCCGCCGGCGTCGCAGTCTCGACGGCGACGCGGTAGGTCGAGCGCGGGAGGTCGATCCGCTCGGTCCGGGCGTCCGTGCGAAGCGTCACGCTGAGTCGGTGTCCACCGGTCGCGACGCCGTCAGCGCCGCTGGCGTTCAGCACTGGAACGCCGAGGTAGAGCGTCCCGTTCGCCGGGGCGATCCGACTCGGCGCGACGACGCGGTCTCCACGGTCGTCGCTCCGGACGACGGCGCCGGCGAAGCCCGTGACGCGGTGGCCATCGTCGTCGTAGACGATCGCACCCGCGTGTCCCGCCCAGACGACGCCGTCCGCGTCGAGCACCCACACTGATCGGTTGACGACGCGGACGGATCCCGCGGCCAGCGCCACGGTCGTCGCTCGCGGCCCCGGACTCGGTCCGAGTGCGGTCTCGAGGTCGCTGGCTACGCGAGTCGCCGCCGCGCTGGCTGCGCCGTCCTCGACGATCGACCCGGTCGTCGCGGTCAACCCGCCGATTGCGACGACGGTGAGTCCAAGCAGGATCGCGACGCCGACGACGGCGGTCTGTGCGCGCTCACCGGAGGCGGCCCCCGCGCCCGACGCTCCCGTCATATCAGCCCCGTCCCGGTGAAGACGACGTGGCAGAGCGCGACCAGACAGCCCGAGTGCAGCAGCGCTTCGTACCGGCCTCGACTGGCGACGCCGGCGAACCATCCCGCGCCGATCATCGTCGCCTGCGTGGTCACGTAGAGGCGGAACTGGTCTCGCGCGAGGTCGACCGCGGCGGGATCCACTGCGAGACCGGAGAGCGACGACATCGTCGACAGCCGATCGAAGCCGGTGAAGACGGTGAGGCCCGTGGCAACGCTGATCCCCACGATCAGGAGCGCTGTCGTCCAGCCGACGGCCACGTACACGAGCATTGCGGCGCGGAGGGCACGCTTCTCGTGATAGAGCCGGCCGACCTCGCCCTGGAGCGTCTCGAAGACGACGCCCGTGTCGCTGCCGGCGTCGAGTGCGCCGATCACCAGGCCGACCGTCTGCTCGGCCATCGGCGTGCCGACCCGGGCGACGAACCGATCGAGCGCGGCGGTTCGCAGATCCGTCTCTGCGTCGTCGAGCGGCGTCGTGAGCCGGAGGTTCATCGCGAGGTCGGCGACGTCCCCGTCGAGCGGTCCGAGGTCGACGTCGCGGGCGACGTGTTCGACCGCCTCCGAGAACGGACGGCCGAGGGCGACGTGCCCCGAGACGGCGTGGACGAAGTCTTTGAGTTCGTGGTCCTTCCCGTCGTCGAGGCGTGAGCGCCGGACCGCGACGAGTCCGACCGGGATGGCGAAGCCGACGTAGCCGACCAGAAGGGAGACGACGACTCCGACACCAAGCAACAGCGAGGCGACGCACGCCGCGATCCCGATCGGTGCGAAGGCGACAGTCGCACTCGCTGGATTCGTCGTCGCCGAGCGAAGCGCCTCGATCGCCCCCGCTGGCTGTGGATAGTCGACGCTCTGGTCAGGTGGCCTCAGCCGCGTGACGAGCACGGCGGTTCCGGCGCCGACGAGTAACACGAACGCGGCGCTCCCGTAGACCGCCAGGGCCCGAAGCGAGACCGCTCCGAGCGGCGTCTCGACGGTCGCCGAGAGAGTCGGCGAAACGATGCTCATCACGGTGAGCACGATGACCAGGAGCGCCGGAAGGACGAGGAGGACGACGAACAGTTCGGCGAGGAGTTCCAGAAAGCCTTGGGCCTGACTGCGGTCCCGGTCCTGCTGGTGGCGAAGCATCCGACTCTCCATCGCCAAGTACTCCGCGAGTGCGTCGGGCCCCTGATCGGCGTGCTCACGAAATTTCAGCAGGAACGGTGCGAGCGTGTCCTGCGCCGGGGTGTCGCGGGCGACTCGTCGGAGTCCCTCGTCGACGTTCCCCGTCATCGCCGCGGTGTTGAGGGCCTTCCGGAGTGCAACGGCCGTCTCGCCGTACGCGTCGGTGCCGGCGACGCGTCCGAGCATCGCTCGTCGACCGTCGCTTCCCGAGGCGAGGACGTTCAGATACCGAACCGCGCTGGGGAGCGTCCGCGTGATGTCGGCGCGACGGGCGGCCGCGAGCCACCGGAGGTATCGGCCGCCGCCGTAGACGGTGCCGAGATGGACGCTCCCGGCAGTAGCGAGTCCAGCGACGGCCGCAAGCACCACTGGCGTCCGACTCGTGGCCCGGATCCCGCCGGGGAGCGTGGTCGCCAGGCCGCCGTCGCCAATGCGGCCAAGGCGGGTGAGCAGCGCCGTTCCGGCTGACTCGATCACAGTCGGGGGGAGCGCGAGGACTGACACGATCACAACCGCGGCGAGTCCGATCCCGACGAACCACGAGAGGGCGTAGACGCGGGCGAGATAGACGTCGAAGGCGACTGGCAGATTGGTCCCGCGATACGCGCGTCGGTCGCGCTCGTGACGGCGCGTGTCGGCCCGCCCGGCGAAGAGCGCGTAGGCCGCGCGGTCGAACGCACCGAGTGACGAGTCGGTCGCAACGCCCAGCACGCGGCGACGGTCGTCGCTCGCGGTGGTCGCGCCACGCAGGCGGGTGTCGTCGTTCGCACTACCCCCGTCGGATCGGGCGTCGGCGGTCGGTCCAGTCACGGCCCAGCCTCGCTCGGACGATCACCGTCGGGGTCCGCTTCGCGAGCGTGGTCGGCGTCGCCGTTGGCCCCGGATTCGCTCACGTCCGCAGACTCGTGCGCGCGCTGTCGCCGCACGCGTTCGACGGTCGCCGCTTCGTCGGTCCGCAGGTCGGACAGGAAGCCGAACAGACGGTCCACGTCTGTCACGCTCTCCCGCCGGAGATACTCGACGTACTCCTGCTTGCGCCGAAACTCGCGTTCGACGTCCGCGACGTCGCGGTCGGTCGCGGCGGCGAGTCGGTGAAAGAGCCTGAGCGCGCGGCGGTGCGTCTCCCCGGCGGTCGCGGCGTCGTCGCCGCCGAGTGTGGGATGATCGTACGCCATCCCGAACGTGCCGTCGGTCTCGCGCCACAGCAGCGTGTTGTAATGTAGTGTCGTTCCCTCTTTCTCGACGACGCCGGTCCGCGCTGACGCCGGCAGCGATTCGGCCGCGTCGGCGGAGAGCAGTTCGACCACCGAGCCGACGTAGCGCTCGCCGTCGACCCGTCTGGGGAAGACGACGACGTCGAGTTCGCGGAGCAGATAGCCCGGCAGCCCCTGCTCGATCACCCGGTTTACGAGCGTCTCGATGTCTTCGGCGTGGGTGGTGCCGACCACGCCGTGCCCCGTGTTCAGCACCTCCGCGAACGTCTCGAACGATTCCGGCGTGTTGACTTCAGCGATCACCTCGACGTCGGGATTGAGATAGTTGGCTTCAGTCATCAGGTCGGCCATCGAGACGCGTTTGTACGCGTTCTCGTGGTCGCGCGTAGTCAGCGAGACGCCGGTCTCGTGCGGGAGATACACCTCGCGGGACCCCTCGTCGATGCTGATCGGACGGTGGTCGTAGGGGATGAACGGCATATGGGCGTTCATCAGCGTGGTCTTGCCCGCGCCAGTCGGTCCCGAAAAGAGCACGACCCGGTGGTGTTCGTAACAGAGCCACAGCAGCGTCACCAGTTCGGTCGGGATCGAACCGAAGCCGACGAGTTCGATCGGCGTCAGCGGCGACGCTGCCTGCTTGCGGATCGAGACGTGAGGCCCGTCCTCGGAGATAACCGGGAGCGCAACGGCACAACGAATCGTCTCGCCGTGCCCCGTAGTGTCGGGCGCGACGCCGGCGGGGCGGAGGTTCACCTTCGCGGAGGGTTGGCTCGCGCTGAGTTCGACCCCGTCGGCGGCGGCCAACTGGGTGACTACGTTGACGAAACTGTTCTCGTCGGTGAACGAGAGGTTGGTCGGCACGCGCTCGCCGGCGCGGACGACGTCCGCGCGTGGAACGACCTTCACCCGCTCCCCGACGCGGTTTGCCTCGACGTCCTCCAGGTGCGGGTCGCGGATCGGGACGGTGAGAACGCCCTCGCCGACGTAATCGCGTAGCACGTAGTAGATTAGGTCGTCGAGGCGGTCCTGGGCGTAGCGCCGATCGACGGGGGGCACGCAGAGGCCGTATGCGGCGAGCGCGCTCCGGGCGCGGTAGCGCGTCGCCGCGAGCCACGCGCGGGTGTTGCGAGCCGTAAGTCGTCGAGAGAGAAACTGCCGGGCGCGATCGCGGATGAACGCCGTACGGTCCTCGACCACTTCCTCGACGTTGGCTTCCCAGATGCGCTCTTTGCACTCGGCGACCAATGCCTCATCGCCCGGTAACAGGTCCGGTTCGAGGACGGCGTACTTGGCCTCGAAGCGGTCGTCGCCGAGAAGTCGGTCGCGGTGGACCACGACCTCGACATCGAAGCCGGCGAAGGAAACGGTGTAGCGGCGGAGTCGTTCGCCGGCGACGCGGCTGGCGAAAGGCGCGTCCGCGCGGAACTCGGTCGCGGCGGGCGCGTAGTTCTCGGTGTGGACGACCAGCGCGCCGTCCGTCTCGCCGTCGAGGTCCACGACGTCAACGCGGTCGTCGAGCGCGATCGGCGTGAGCGCCCCGAGCAGCCGGAGTTCGCAGATCGCATAGTAGTCGATCCGCCGGCGTGCGGACGGCGACACGTCGAGTAGTCGATCAAGTACCCGTCGGTATTTCGGCGGCAAGCCCGCTGCCGCGCGCTCTGCAGTCCCCTGTCTGGTGAGCGGCCGGCGGACCTCCACGCCCGAGAAGTACTCGCGGATCTCGTCGAGCGCGCGTGCTGACTCCGCGCGTAGCGACGGTTCTCGCAGGTGGTACGCGAAACCGACGCCGCCGGGGGCGTCGCGGATCGTCGTGACGACACCCGGAGCGACCTCGTACTGCGACCGGACGTCGCGCGCGTACCACGCCGCACGGCTGTCCGGCGGTTCGGGGGCCGGCACTGCCGGTGTGTCGGTGCCTGCGGGCACCGATCTGTCTGCCGGAGTCATTCCCCCACCGCGGTGGGATGTCTGCAATGCATACGCCGGATCTTTCGTCTTCGTATATAAGTTCACGCGAAAACCATCGAAAGAAAACGTCGGGGCCGGGCGTGTTCGGACGACCGGAACGCAGCGTCGGCGGCGGCCAGTACCACCACTTCGCGGAGATCGGCGGCGATACCGGTCGTTCACGCGGGGTTTATTTCGATGGCTCGAGACCGACAGGTATGCGCTTCGGTATCATCGGAACCGCAGATATCGCGCGGAAGGCACTCCTCCCGGCGGTTCAGCAGTCCGAGCACTCGGTCGGAGCCATCGCCTCCAGAGACGAGTCGCGGGCCACCGAGGTGGCAGCGGAGTTCGGGATCCCGCGATCGTACGGCTCTTACGAGGAACTGCTGGGCGACGATGAGATCGACGCGGTCTACAATCCCCTGCCGAACGGGCTCCACGCCGAGTGGACGAAGCGCGCAGCCGACGAGGGACTCGACGTGCTCTGTGAGAAGCCGCTCGCGGCCGACGCGGCGGAGGCGGAGTCGGTGGTACAGCACTGTCGAGACGCGGGCGTGACCCTGATGGAGGCGTTTATGTACCGATATCACCCGCGGATCGAGCGAGCCGTCGAGCTGGTTCGCGAGGAACTGGACGGGATCCACTCGGTGAACGCCTCGTTCAAATTCCCCCTGATGGAGGACCCTGACGACGTCCGCCTCGATCCTAATCTCGCCGGCGGCGCGCTGATGGATGTCGGGTGCTATTCGGTCTCGGCGGCGCGGCTGTTCCTCGGTGAACCGGACCGCGTCTACGCCTACGAGCACGACTCCCGCGACGCCGGCGTCGACACCACGCTGATGGGGATCTTGGAGTACGAGGACGGACGGATGGCACACGTCGACGGCGCGTTCGACGCGCCGGAGGTCCAGCGGTGCCGCGTCGAGGCCGAGAACGGATGGGTCGAGCTGGATCCGGCGTTCAACGTGCCCGCCGACGAACCGGCGACGCTGGAGTACGAGATCGACGGGCGACACGGTCACGAGCGGTTCGAGCCGCTCGACCAGTACCGCGCCGAGGTCGAGGCGTTCGCCGAGTGCGTCGAGTCGGGGGCGAAACCGCAGACCGGCGGCGCAGAGGCAGTTGCAAATATGCGTGTCATCGACGCACTGTACGAGAGCACGAGCCGCGGCGAGCCGGTCGACGTCGAGTGAGTACGGCGCGACGCGACACCATCGAGCGCCGACGACGATTTCCGAAACGTTAGGCAACTCCGATTGCCATATCAGAATATGGAAACACGACCACTCGGTAGGACGGACGCCGACATCACCGAAGTCGGACTCGGAACGTGGGAACTGGGCGGCGACTGGGGCGACGTTGCGGAGGCGGAGGCGCGCGACTCCATCAACGCCGCGCTCGACGCTGGCGTCAACTTCCTCGACACGGCCGACGTGTACGGCAGCGGCCGCAGCGAACGCCTCATCCGAGAAGTGCTGGCGGAGCGAGATGAGGACCCGTTCGTCGCGACGAAGGCCGGCCGGATGCTCGACCCACACACGGCCGACGGGTACGACGAAGCCCACCTCCGGGAGTTCGTCGACGACTCTCGGGACCGACTCGACGTGGAATCGCTCGATCTCGTCCAACTACACTGTCCGCCGACGAACGTCTACTACCAGCCATCGACGTTCGAGGCGCTCGAAACGCTCCGTGAGGAGGGGCGGATCGACGACTACGGCGTCAGCGTCGAGCGCGTCGAACAGGGGCTGAAGGCCGTCGAGTACCCCGGAGTCGAGACGGTGCAGATCATCTTCAACCCCTTCCGCCAGCGCCCGCGGGACCTGTTCTTCCGGGAGGCCGCGAACAGAAACGTCGGCGTCATCGTCCGCGTGCCGCTGGCGTCCGGGCTTCTGACCGGGGCGCTCTCACCGGAGACGGAGTTTCCGGACAACGACCACCGGAAGTTCAATCGCGAGGGCGACGCCTTCGACGTCGGCGAGACGTTCGCCGGCGTCCCGTTCGAGCGGGGACTGGAGGCCGTCGATGCGATCGAACCCATCGTCCCCGAGGGGCAGTCGCTGGCGCAGTTCGCACTCCGCTGGATTCTCGATCACGACGCCGTGACCACGGTCATTCCCGGCTCCTCGAGTCCGGCGCACATCCGGGACAACGTCGCCGCCGCGGATCTGCCCCGGTTGTCGGCGGAGCGCCACGCGGCCGTTCGAGAGGTATACGACGAGTATGTCCGCGAGCACGTCCACCAGCGCTGGTGAGCGGCCTACGGACCCACGATCACCCGGAATAGCGAGCGGTACCGACACCGTTTTGCGGGCCGACCCGAGTGACTGGGATGTGTCCCGAACGACCGACAGCCGCCCGAAGATCCTGTCTCCGGCCGACGCCAGGTGAAGTGAGGTGTTCTTCGAGGCCCTCCGCTACCCGGTTTCGGACCGGTCGCGGCTGGACGGTACCGCCAAATGCCTGCTAGCCCTCCTGCTCGCGGGGGCGTTGCTCCGGGCTGCCGCCCGACTGTGGCCTGACTGGGCCGCGCTGGTGCCCCTCCTGCTCGTCATCACGCCGATTCTCGTGTTTCTCGGATTTATTAGCGACGTGCTCTCCGGAAATGGGTTCCCCGATATGCCGACGAGAGAGACGCTACGACGCGCAACTCGGCTACTCGGCGTCTCCATAGGCTACCTCCTCGTACCCGTGCTCACGATCGTCGCCGTCGGCTACGTTACCGGCAGTGGGACTGTTCCAGCGGTCGTCGGGGGCATAACGACGGCGGCGCTCGCGACCACCGCGCTGATCATCACCATCGTTTGCGCGTATCTGTTGCCGGCAGCGGCCGTCACGGGCGTCGAAGACGGACTCCGTGCCGGTCTGCAGCGCGAGGCGTTCCGCGGGACCGCGTCCAGCGCGTACTTCCTCGCGTGGGTCGGCGCGACGGTCCTCGTCGTGTTCTCCTGGAGCGTGCTGGCGACGACGGCCACGCGGAGTGTCGCGGCGCTCGTGGCGCTCGCTTGGTTCGCGTACGCGCACGTCGCCGCCGCTGCGCTCGTCGCCGAGGGCGTCGAGCGAAGCCGGTACTGGGAGCGGTGAAAAGCCAGCGGATCAGTCGAGTTCGACGGTTTCGATGTCCGCTTGCAGCGAGCGGTTGTGAAGCGCCTCGCCCGATGCCCGATCGAAGAGGTGGATCGCCTCTTCGGGGATCCGTGCGACGACCGTGTCATCCGCGGTGACGCGAGTGAAGCCGTCCGTCGACGCGACCAGCGTCTCGGCCTCCTCGTTCGTCGTCGCACCGAACTGGAGGTAGACGGTGTTCTCGTCGCCCATCGGCTCGACGACGTCGACGACCGTCTCGAACTCGTGCGCGTCGGTCGCGCGCTCGACGAGCGTGATGTCCTCGGGACGGATCCCGAAGACGAGGTCGGTCGTGGCACCCAGATCGGCTTCCGTCTCGGAACTGATTGGGTACTCGATCGCATCGCCGCGTAGGACGCCGTTCTCCAGCGTCACGTCGAAGAAGTTCATCGACGGTTCACCGAGGAAGCCCGCGACGAACTGGTTCGCCGGCTCGTGATAGCACTCCAGCGGCGTGCTGATCTGCTGGAGTTTGCCGTCGTTGAGGATGACGATGCGGTCGCCCATCGTCATCGCCTCGGTCTGATCGTGCGTCACGTAGACCGTCGTCACGCCCAGGTCGTCCTGGAGCCGCTGGAGTTCGGTCCGCATCTGTGCGCGGAGTTTCGCGTCGAGGTTCGACAGCGGCTCGTCCATCAGGAACACCTCGGGGTCGCGCACGATGGCACGGCCGAGTGCGACGCGCTGCTGTTGGCCGCCCGAGAGTTCGCTCGGCTTCCGGTCGAGCAGCGTCGAGATCCCGAGCAACTCTCCCGTCTCCGAGACCATCTGTTGAATCTGGTCGTCCGGGAGGTCGGTCGACTCCTCCAGCCCGAAGGACATATTCTCGCGAACGGTCATATGCGGGTACAGCGCATAGGACTGGAACACCATCGCGATGTCCCTGTCCTGTGATTTCACGTCGTTGATGACGCGGTCTGCAAGCGAGACGGTGCCCGAGGTGATCGTCTCGAGTCCCGCGATCATCCGCAGCATCGTCGACTTCCCACAGCCCGAGGGGCCGACGACGACGATGAACTCCCCGTCGTCGATCGACGCCGACACGCCGTCGACGGCGCGGATTTCGTCGTTGCCGTCCTGGAAGATTTTCGTCACCGAATCGAGTTCAAGCGTTGCCATATCTGTGAGTTGTAACCGTCGGATCGTTCAGGTGCCACGCAACTGTCTCTTTCGCGGGAGAGCCTGCGCCGCGGCCGAGCCCCGAGGGACGGCTCACGCCGCCACCCCCTCGGCGAATTCGTCGCCGAAGAAGATGTAGACCGCCAGGGTGGGCAGCGCCGCGAAGAACGCGCCCGCCATCCGGAGCGCGAAGTCTTGCCCCTCCATCGACGTTCCGAGGCCGGCGAGGATCAACACGACTGGCGCAGCCGGACTCGATTCCGTCGAGACCAGCACCAGCGTGAACAGGAGGTCGTTCCAGATTTGTGTGAACTGGTAGATGAGAACGACCGCGAACATCGGCCCCGACAGCGGGAGGACGATGCGCTGATAGACCCGACGGAGCGAGGCCCCGTCGAGGCGCGCCGACTCGATCATCTCCTCGCTCAGGTTCTTGTAGTACGTCCGGAACAGGAGCGTACAGATCGGGATCCCGTACGCAACGTGCGTGATCACCAGTTCGATGATCCCAGCGTAGTCGTCGGGGACGCCGAGCGCCCAGACGAACGAGAGATGCTGGGTGAGTTGAACCCACTGCGACCAGAACTGCGTCAGCGGCACCAACACGGCCTGATAGGGAATGAAGATGCCCGAGATGATGATCGCGAGTAGCGGAGCCTTGTACGAGATCTTCCAGTCCGGGATCGTCAGCCCGTACGCGGTCAGACTGCCGACGGTCGCGGAGATGACCGTCGCGGGGACGGCGTACAGCAGGCTGTTGCCCATCCCGCGAACCAGGGCGTCGATGGCCGTCTGCCACTTCTGCAGGGTGAACCCCGTCGGTCCCGGCGGCGCGAACGGCGCCGTCTCGATGATGGCGGTCCCGGTTTTGATCGACGTGACGAGTCCCGATTCGATGGGGATGAGATAGAACCCGACCATCAGGAGCAACGCGACGTACAGACCGACGTCTTCGAGCGTCAGTGTCGCGACGTTCCGTCGCACTCGTCCCGTCACCGTTGCGCCGCTGCCGTCAGTTCGTGCATTGCGATCGCTCATAGGTTGTTCCTCCGATATTCGTAGACGAGATACGGGCCGATGACCGAGAGTGCCATCGCGAAGAGCACGATGGCAATCGCCGCCCCGTACGCCCAGTTGAGGTTCGCGTACGCTTCACGGACCATCTTCGTCGCCAGGATGTCCGCGCCGTTCGGCGGCCGGTAGCCCCCGACCAGCGAGTAGAGGAAGTCGAAGGCCTTCATCGCGAACACCATCAGGACGACTGCAGCGCTGATTGTCGCGCCTTTCAACTGCGGGATGATCACCCGCCAGTACATTTTGAGCGTCGACGCGCCGTCGACCTTCGCCGCCTCGTAGTGTTCGGTCGGGATCGCCCGGAGGCCGGCGAGATACACGACCATCGCGTATCCCGAGAACTGCCACATCAGCGCAAAGATGACGGCCCACAGAACGATACCCTGGTTGCCCAGCCAACTGATCGGGCCCACGCCCAACACCCCGATGACGCGGTTAACGATGCCGTTATTGAAGTTGTACATCCACAGCCAGAACTGCGCGGTGACCACGAACGAGAGGCTCATCGGCAGGAGATAGATCGTCCGGAACGAGTTCTCGAACCGGATTCCCCTGTCGATGAGGATCGCCAGCACGAGTCCGACCGCGAGCGTTGCCACGGTGAACGCAATGAGCAGAATGAAGGTGTTGACGGCGGCGTCGACGAATCCCGGATCCGCGAGCGCCCGGGCGTACATCTCGAAGTCGAGATCCGAGTAGTCAGGGGCGTTGGCGAAGCCCTGGTAGTCGGTCAGCGAGATCAGGAGGTTCCAGATGATCGCCCCGTAAACGAACAGCGACATCAACAGGAACGGCGGAAGCCAGAACGGTGCGGACTCGATGAAGTCGCTTCCGAGCCGACGATCCGCCGCTGAACTGAGACGTTCGAGCGGACCCGATTCCGACGCTGGCGAGTCCGTAACGGAGCCGTCGCTCACGACGCCGCCATCCGCACGTGCCGTCTCCTCGTCCCACGACGACCGACTGAGCGCGTGGTACAACCGACGATAAAAATCCAGCATACGGCGAGGGTCAGTTCGAGACCGCGTCCAGGAAGCCCTGGGTTGCTGCGTCGACGTTGTAGGGGCCGGTGAACTCCGAGGAGATGACCTCGTTGAGTTGGGTCATCGTCTCCGAGGGGACCGCAAGCCCGTGCTGAAGCGTCGGCGGCCGGTTCTCGGCGTTCGCAAAGTCTTCTGCGGTTTCCTGGAGGAAGGGACCGAACTGGTCCATACTCACGTCGGTTCGTGTCGGAATCGAGCCCTTGAACTGGTTGAACGCGATTTGCGCTTCGGGGCTCCCGACGAACGACTCCCAGGTCTTCGAGGCCTCGGGCGTCGGGTTGTTCGACGGGTAGAGGAACGAGTCGAAGTGGAGCGTGTACATTCCTTCCGTCCCGGGGAAGGTCTTGAAGCCCCAGTCCTCGTTGTAACTGAAGTCGTCGGTGTTACGGTAGGCGCCCGCTGCCCAGTTGCCCTGGTGGATGAACGCCGCGTTCCCCTTGATGATGTTCTGGTTCGACGCCGTCAGGTTCAGCGACGCCGCGTCGTCAGAGATGTAATTCTCCAGCATCTCCGCGGTCGTCTCGAACGCCGCGCGAACGTCGCTTTCGGAGCCGTTGCCCCCGACGAAGTCCATATACGACTGGAAGCCGTTGACGCCGAGCATCACGGCGGCCCATAGCTGCGTCGTCGTCCACGTCCCGCTCATCGCGTGGGTCATCGGGACTGCGTCGGTCTCGCTGGCGACCGTATCGAACGCGTCGATGAGTGCGGAGGGACTGTTCAGCGACTCGACGTCGATTCCCGCGTTCTCGACGACCGAGACGTTGTAGAACAGACAGTTCAGGCGGTGCGAGCCGAGCGGGACGGCACGGTAACTGCCGTTCTGTTTGTGGAGTTCGATGGCCTCGTCGACCATCACCTCCTCGAAGTTGTTATCCGCCCAGACGTTGTCGAGGTTACCGAGGACGCCCTCGTAGCGGAGGAGGTTCGGGCCGGGCCAGTTGGCGAAGGACCCCGGCGGATCGTTGCTCTGCAGTCGGTTTGCGACGACCGCGTCGAGGTTCTGGTTTCCACCGCCACCGATGGGATTCATATCCAGGCCGACGTCGGGGTGCGCTTCCTCGAACGCGGCGGTTAGTGCCTCGGCTGCGCGGGCACCGTCGCCACCGGTCCATCCGTGGAGGACTTCGACGGGACCGCTGCCACCGCCGCTGCCTGTTTCAGTTGCGGTGCTTTGGGTGGTTCCGTCGCCGCCACCGCCGCCACTATTACCACTACAACCC